>NZ_DAMBUH010000045.1:951-26850 GCF_032053605.1 Tianweitania sp. | reverse complement strand
CGCATCGAGCGCGCCGAAGGGCTCGTCGAGCAGCAGCACCTTGGGCTCGATCGCCATGGCGCGCGCCAGCGCCACGCGCTGCCGTTGCCCGCCGGACAACTGCGCGGGATAGCGGTTCTCCAGTCCCGACAGCTGCACCAGCCGCAGCAGCTCAATGGCGCGCGCTCGAATATCCGCCTTGGAGGGCCGCGACGCGGAGGGCCGAACCTTCAAACCGAAGCCGATATTGTCGGCCACCGTCATATGGCGGAACAGCGCGTAATGCTGAAACACGAAGCCGACATTGCGCTCTTGCACGGATCGATGCGAGGCGTCTTCGTCGCCAAAGAACACCGAGCCGGCTGTCGGACTTTCCAGCCCGGCGATCAGCCGCAGCAGCGTCGTCTTGCCGGAGCCGGATGGTCCCAGAAGCGCGATCAGCTCGCTCGTCTTGATGTCGAGCGAGACATCGTGGAGCGCCGGAAAGTTCTCGAATTCCTTGCGAACATTGCGGATGGAAACGCTCATGGTTGCAAACTCAATGCTTTGCCGTGGCGGCCATTTCGTCGCCATACCGGAATTCAAGGAAGGATTTCAGAACGAGCGTCACCAGCGCCAGCAAGGCGAGCAGCGAAGCCACTGCGAAGGCGCCGACGGCATTATACTCGTTATAGAGGATCTCGACATGCAGCGGCATCGTGTTGGTGAGGCCGCGAATATGGCCGGACACCACCGACACCGCGCCGAACTCGCCCATCGCGCGCGCGTTGCACAGCAGCACGCCGTAAAGCAGCGCCCATTTCACATTCGGCAGCGTGACATACCAGAAGGTCTGCCAGCCGCTGGCACCAAGCGAAAGCGCGGCCTCCTCGTCGCCCGAACCCTGATCCTGCATCAACGGGATCAGCTCGCGCGCCACAAACGGAAAGGTCACGAAGATCGTGGCCAGCACGATGCCCGGAACCGCAAACAGGATCTCGATACCGTGGCTCTTCAGCCAGGGGCCAAGCACGCTGCCGCCGCCAAACAGAAGCACGTAAACCAGACCCGCGATGACCGGCGACACGGAAAACGGCAGATCGATCAGCGTAATCAGGAACGCCTTTCCCTTGAACTCGAACTTGGCGATCGCCCAGGCGGCAGCGAGGCCGAAGACGATATTGAGCGGAACGGAGATCACCGCCACTGTCAGCGTCAGCCGGATTGCGGCCATCGCATCGGGCTCGACCAGCGAGGAGAGATAGGTGCTCCACCCGCCGGCGAAAGCCTGGATGAACACCATCACCAGCGGCGTAACGAGAAACAGCGCGAGGAACAGAAGCGAGATCGCGATCAGCACGATGCGCGTCGTCAGGCTTTCCGTGACCGCGCTTTTCAGCGGGCGCAGCGGCGTTTGCGCGAAAGACTGCTCAAGCGCCATAGCCATACCTCCTGCGGCTCCAGGCCTGGATGAGGTTGATGACGAGCAGCATCACGAAGGACAGAAGCAGCATGATCGTGCCCGTCGCGGCAGCGCCGCCATAGTTGAACTCTTCCAGCCGGATCACGATCAACAAGGGCGCGATCTCGCTGACATAAGGAATGTTGCCGGCAATGAAGATCACCGAGCCATATTCGCCGACGGCGCGGGCAAAGGCGAGCGCGAAGCCGGTCAGGATCGCGGGCGTGAGCGCGGGCAGCAGAACGCGCGAAATCGTCTGACGCCGACCGGCACCCAGCGTCGCTGCGGCTTCCTCCACCTCGCGGTCGATTTCTTCCATTACCGGCTGCACGGTGCGCACCACGAATGGCAGGCCGATAAAGATCAGCGCCACGATGATGCCGAGCGGCGTGTAGCCGAGCTGGATGCCGAGCGGCTTCAAAAAACCGCCGATCGGCCCGTTCGGCGCATAAAGTGTGGTCAGCGCAATGCCCGCCACCGCAGTCGGCAGCGCAAAAGGCAGATCGACGATCGCATCGATAATACGCCGGCCGGGAAAGCGATAGCGCACGAGAACCCAGGCCAGGATCGTGCCGAACACGACATTGACCAGCGCCGCTACCAGCGAGGTGCCAAAGCTCACCTGCAGCGCGCGAAGCGTCCGCTCATCGCTGGCGATCGCCCAGAACGCGGCGGGACCGATCGCGGCGGAGCGCCACACCAGGCCGGCAAGAGGCAGCAGGATGATCAGCGTCAGGTAGACAAGCGTGAAGCCGAGCGTCAACCCGAAGCCGGGAAGAACACTCGGTTTCTTCAATCGCCAACCTGCGCCGCTCGAAGCGGCAGCGTTCATTTACTTACCCGGCTTGTACAACTGGTCAAAAGTGCCGCCATCGCCGAAATGGGTCGGCTGCGCCTTGGCCCAACCGCCAAACAGCGGATCGTCGATCGAGATCAGCTTGATCTGCGTGAACTGCTTGAGCTCCTCGGCCGGCACGAGATCGGGCTTGGACGGGCGATAATGATGCTTGGCTGCCAGGCGCTGGCCTTCCTCGGAATACAGATATTCGAGATAGGCTTCCGCCACCTTGCGTGTGCCCTTGGCGTCGACATTGGCGTCCACCACCGCAACGGGCGGTTCGGCCAGGATCGACTGCGGCGGGAACACGATGTCGAACTTGTCTTCACCGAACTCGTCGGCCGCCAGATAGGCTTCGTTTTCCCAGGCCAGCAGTACGTCGCCGAGCTCGCGCTGCGCAAAGGTCACGGTTGAGCCGCGCGCGCCGGTGTCGAGGATCGGCACATGCTTGAAGAGCTCTGCAATGTAATCGCGTGTCTTGGCTTCATCGCCGCCGAACTTGTCGTTCGCCCAGGCCCAGGCTGCCAGATAGTTCCAGCGTGCACCGCCGGAGGTCTTCGGGTTTGGCGTAATGACCTCGACGCCGTCCTTGACCAGATCGCCCCAATCGTTGATCGCTTTCGGGTTGCCCTTGCGCACCAGGAATACGATCGTCGAGGTGTAAGGCGACGAATTGTTCGGCAGGCGCGTGCGCCAGTCCGGATTGATCTTCTTGGTGGCTTCAACAATCGCGTTGATGTCGCTTTCCAGCGCCAGCGTCACCACATCGGCTTCAAGCCCGTCGATCACCGAGCGCGCCTGCTTGCCCGAACCGCCATGCGAAGCCTGGATCGAAACGTCTTCGCCGGTATCGGCCTTCCACTTGCTTGCGAAGACGGCGTTGTAATCCTTGTAAAGCTCCCGCGTCGGATCATAGGACACGTTGAGCAGGGTGGTTTGCGCGAAAGCAAAACCCAGGCCGCCGAACTGCGCGGCGCCAGCCAGCACGGCCGTCAGGAAGAGTGTTCTGCGATTAAGTCTCATGCCGTTCCAGCCCCGTTGAACAGCATCAACTCTAGCGGCTTTATAGACAATGCATTGGCATGAGATTTCGAAATCGCGAATGTTGTGAGAATGGATTGCTAAATTTCTAAATCATATCTGCATGCCGCTTGAGATAAGGGCATGATGGCTCCGATCGCATACCGGGTCACCGGCGCCGCGCCAGCTCCTGAAGCGGGCTGTTCAACGCTTCAGCTTGGCTGACCACATGATGCTGGACACGCCCGACCAGGACCAGCAGGCACCCGATCAAGAAGGCTGCGGCTCCGAGGAGCAGCATGACAAAGGGGATCATCGTCGGCCCGCTGTAGCCGGACCACGTCATGATCCCCCAATAGCCATAGAACGATACGAACGGACCGATCACAAACAATGCCGCGCCAATCCAACCGCGCAGATCAAACCGCATCCGCGTCGTGATCGTCTGAGACGCCCCCATTACATCCCTCAAGCACAAGCCATCTGCGTCACATCGATGCGACGCAAGATGAAGAATGTCATCATCAAAGGCAGGATGCCAATGGTGATCCCGACAGGAATCGAACCTGTGACCTACAGATTAGGAATCTGTCGCTCTATCCTACTGAGCTACGGGACCATGCGGGACGTTTCATAGCCTGTTCGGCTGAGAACAGGCAAGCATCTCCGCAAGGATCGTTCGTTCAGCTTTGCTGGGCAAGCGCGGTTTCGGTGAGCTTGACCCAGTAGCTGATGCCGTGCGGGATCGCTTCGTCGTTGAAGTCGTAGGCGGGATTATGGAGGCCGGCACTGTCGCCATTGCCTAAGAAGATGAAGGCGCCCGGTCGCTTTTCCAGCATGTAGGAGAAGTCCTCGCCCGCCATCATCGGCGGAACATCGAGGTCGACGCCGTTGACGCCGGCAACCGCGATGGCGGTTTCTCCGGCGAACCTGGCTTGTTCGGCGTGGTTGAAGGTGACGGGATAGTTGAAGTCGAAGTCGACATCGATCGTGGCGCCATTGGCCGCGCCGATGCCCTCGCAGATTGCGATGATCCGGTCGCGGGCGTGAGATGCGACTTCGGTGCGCAGCGTGCGCACCGTGCCGGCGAGCTCCACCTGTTCGGGGATGATGTTGTGCGTTTCGCCACCGTGGAACTTGGTGACCGACAAAACGGCGGAGTCGATCGGATCTGTGTTGCGCGACACCACCGTCTGCAGCGCCTGCACGATCTGGCTGCCGATCACGATAGGGTCGATCGTGCGATAAGGCATGGCCGCATGGCCGCCGCGCCCTTTGATCGTCAGCGTGAACTCGGCCGTCGCCGCCATGATCGGACCCGACCGGATCGCGAACTGACCGACGGGTAGGCCGGGCTTGTTGTGCATGCCATAGACGGTTTCGATGTTGAACCGTTCCATGATGCCTTCCTGCACCATCACGCGCCCGCCACCGCCGCCTTCTTCGGCCGGTTGGAAGATCACGGCGACAATTCCTGCGAAGTTGCGCGTCTCAGCAAGATACTTGGCCGCGCCCAGCAGCATGGCGGTATGACCGTCATGGCCACAGGCATGCATGGCGCCGGGCGTGGTAGAGGCATAGGGCGCGCCGGTGATTTCGGTCAGCGGCAGCGCATCCATGTCGGATCGCAGACCGATCGTCGGACCATCGCCGAGCCGGCCCTTGATCAAGGCCACCACGCCTGTCTTGGCAAAGCCAGTTTCAACCGTGTCGCAGCCGAACTCGCGCAGCTTACCTTCCACGAAGGCTGCCGTTTCATGGAGCTCAAACATCAATTCGGGTCTGGTATGCAGCGCCCGACGCCAGCCTGTGACCTCATCCTGCAATTCGGCGGCACGGTTGAGGATAGGCATTCGCAGGCACTCCGATAAAGACAGGGAAAGGCTATAGCTTGCACACAAGCGGGGTCAAGCAAGGTTGCCGTTGCCTTCTTGAAGCCTCCACTCTTGCCTTGTTGAGGTCCCCCATCTTGCCTTCTTGAAGCCAAAGTGAAGTCTTAACGGCACTCAGCGTTTGGATTCCTTGGACGCCTCGCTGTATACTTCGCCCAATCTTCCCAGGCACGGACCCGGATCTTTGACCAGAAAGCTGTTTGCCGCGCTTCTTTCCGCAGGTCTGCTGACCACCCTTCACGGCCAGGCATTTGCCGGCCCGTCGATCGTGGTGGACACCGGCACCGGCAGGGTCCTCGAGCAGGAAGATGCCTATAAGCGTTGGTATCCTGCCTCGATCACCAAGCTGATGTCGGTTTACGTGACCTTCCGCGCCATCCAGGCCGGCGAGATCACGCTGCTGTCGCCGGTGGAGATCAGCAAGAGGGCCACCAAGGAACCGCCGAGCAAGATGGGCTATCCCGAGGGCTCCGTGCTGTCGGTCGACAATGCCTTGAAGATCATGATGGTGAAGTCCGCCAATGACGTCACCACCGCGCTTGCCGAGACTGTCGGTGGCTCGGTCGCCGGCTTTGCAGAGCGTATGAACAAGGAAGCGGCGCGGCTCGGCATGAACGGCTCGCATTTCATGAATGCGCACGGCCTTCAAGATGAAAACCATTACACCAGCGCGCATGACATCGCCGTTCTGGCCACCGCACTGCACCAGGATTTCCCGCAATATGCCGATTATTTCGACATCGAGGCGATTGCGGCCGGCGATCAGGTGATCCCCAACCACAACGGGCTGATCGGCAGCTTCGAAGGCGCCGATGGCATGAAGACCGGCTATACCTGCCCGGCCGGCTTCAATGTCGTGGCGACCGCCACCCGAAACAACCGGCAGATCATGGCTATCGTGCTCGGCGCCGTTTCGACGGATGCACGCGATTATCGCACGGCCGAGCTTCTGACCGCAGGCTTCGGCAAGTCGTCGGATGCCGCACCCCTCCTGGCCGATCTTCCCCGCAGCGGCGATGACCTGACCACTGCCGGGAACATGCGCAACGAGATCTGCACGGAAGAAGCGCAGAAGCGCATTGCCAAGACGCGCGATGCCGAAGGCAAGCCGCTGGTGCCCTCGCCCTTCCTCGTCGAAATGACGCGGCCGCGCGTCGTGGTCAGCGTGGCGCTTGGCGGCGCCACAGGTCCGAAGTCGACGCAGCCGCGCTTTGCCGATGTGCCGATCCCGACGCCGCGGCCCGATTACGAGCCCAACACCGCAGCCGCCGTCAGCGCGGTCGAACAAGGCGGCTGATACGTGTTTCCCATTCCCGTTTCCGTCCTGACCGGCTTTCTCGGCTCGGGCAAAACCACGCTACTCAACCGTCTGCTCAAGGATCCGCAACTGGCGGATACGGCCGTGATCGTCAACGAGTTCGGCGAAGTTTCTATCGATCATGCGCTGGTGGAAAGCGCCACCGACGGCATCATCGAGCTGGCAGGCGGCTGCCTGTGCTGCACGGTACGCGGCGAGCTGGTGGACACGCTGAGCGATCTGGTTGAGCGCCTGCGCGACGGCCGCATCGCCGCCATGAAGCGCATCGTGATCGAAACCACCGGCCTGGCCGATCCCGCACCCGTTCTGCATGCCCTGATGGCGCATCCCATGCTCGTGCGAACGCTGCGGCTCGATGGCGTGGTGACGACCGTCGATGCCGTGCACGGCACGCGCACGCTCGAAGCCCATCCGGAAGCGGTGAAGCAGGTCGCGGTTGCCGATCGGCTGGTTCTCACCAAGACCGATCTCGCCGATCCGGCAGGCGTGGCTGATCTGCGCGCCAGCTTGCACAGGCTCAATCCGAATGCCGAAATCCGTGAAGCGTCGCGCGCCGACGATCTCGTTTCGCTCCTTGCCTGCGGGCTTTATGATCCCGAAACCAAGAGCGTGGACGTGCAGCGCTGGCTCGGCCATGCCGCTCATGACGATGCGCACGATCATCACGACCATGACCATCATAATCATGGCGATCACGATCACCATAACCACCATCACCACCACACCAGCATCCGCACCTTCTCGCTGACCCATCCCGGTCCGATCCCGAGCGCCGCGGTGGAAATGTTCGTCGATTTGCTGCAAGCCAGCTATGGCGAGCGCCTCCTTCGCATGAAGGGCATCATCGAACTCAGCGAAGATCCGGCCCATCCACTCGTGCTGCACGGCGTGCAAACCATCCTCCATCCCCCTGCCCGCCTGCCCAAATGGCCGGAAGGCCCGCGCGGAACCCGCATGGTCTTGATCACCAAGGATGTGCCGGAAGATTACGTCCGCAAACTCTTCGCCGCCCTCACCAGCCGCCCCGCCGTGGATACCCCAGACCGTGCCGCGATGACAAACAACCCGCTCGCAATTGCCGGGCTGAAGATCTGAAAGCGGGTGACTGCGTCACCCCTTCACGATCGTAAAGCGGTGCCCGCCGTCCGTCGTCTCGGCTGAGATCAGCTGATGCCCGTCTTGCTGGCAGAAGGCGGGAATGTCGAGGCTGGCCAAGGGGTCGGTGGTTTCCACCACCAGGATCGCGCCGGATGCCATGCCCGCGAGACGCTTGGCGGTGCGCAGCACAGGCAGCGGGCAGTTCAGCCCGCGCAGATCATAGGTCTCGGCACTCAAGGAACGCGTTCGCCCGGGCGATCAGTTCGTCGATGCCATGCGCCGGCGCAGGCCGGACAGGAAGCCGGCTTTCGGCTCGGCAACACCGGTTTCCGGCGTCACGACAACCGGCGTGACTTGCGCGGCCGCGGGAACGGTTGGAGCCGGTGGAGTGGCGGCAGCAACAGCTTGGGCCTTCTTGGCGGCAGCTGCCTTCTCCTTGGCTTCCTTCTCGGCTTCCAACGCGGCCATCTTTCGGCCTTCAGGCGAGTCGATGCGGCCCATGCGCTCAGTCTGCGTCACGGAGCCGTCAGGGTTCAACGATGGCGGCTCCATCGGAACGCGTTCACCGCGCGAGCGCTTCTTGCTCCATTCGGCCACGATTGCCGCTTCCTTCAAGCCGCCAATGGACGACATCGGCGCGAGCTTGGAGCCGCCATTCGCTGCCGTGCTGAAGGCCGCTTCATAAGTCTTGGTGTAGGTCTGGTAGGCGGTCTGCAGCGACTCTGGCTGAGCCGTTACCGGGCAAGCGCCGGCCGCCGACATCGGCTGGTCCGAAATCTGGTTGAAGACATAGCGCTTTTCGCAGACATCGACCTTCGGCGGCACCTTGGTGATCTCGAAGTGGTCGTAGCCTTCCTTCAGCATGGTCCAGAACGCGTAGTTCGGATCATCCTTGTAGCGAGCCATGTTGGCCGCCGTCATCCGGAACGGAAACGCCTGGATCTGGAAAGAGGTCTGGCCGCCCTTGAAGGCTTCGCGGGCCAGCGCATAGATCTGGCCGACCTGTGCGTCCGTCATGGAATAGCAACCCGACGAAGAGCAGGCGCCATGCACCATCAGATGCTGGCCGGAGCGGCCGTGAACGCGATCATAGGCGTTGGGGAAGCCGATATTGAAGGACAGGTAGTAGCTGGAATTCGGGTTCATCTGGCCGGGCTGGACGGTATAGAACCCTTCCGGCGCCTGGCGGTCGCCCTCGATATATTTCGGGCCGAGCTTACCCGACCATTTGCAGATGTTGTAGGAGGCCAGCAGGTCGTAGCGGCCCGTCGTCTTCTGCTTCCAGACTTCGAGCTTGCCCTCTTCCTTGAAGATCCGGACCATGATCGGCGACGTCTGGGACATGCCCTTGGTCTTCATGTCGGAGATCAGCTTGGGCGATAGCTCTTGTGTCGCCTTGGGAGCGATATCGTCGATCGACCCGTTGCAGCCGGCGAGAACGACGGCGGACAGGATCAGGCTGGCGCGAAGAAGACGAAGCGGCATGGCGGCAGAACGTTTCCAGTGACCACGAACAGCAGGGTTGGCACCCCGATGGATCGCATTCTAGAGCCGTTAACCCTTACAAAAGATTACAACAAGCCCCGGAAGTGGCCGACCCCTCGGCATCCCTCTTTGAGCAGCTTCAAACGTACCGCAACGGCAAATTTGTGGCAGCCGCTGATCCCGTTTCTAGCCGTCGCTTAAAGCGTGCGGCCGATGGCGAGGAACTTGTCGCGGCGATGCTCGCGATAATCATGGGTCGCTTCGGCAAGCTCGCGGAAGCCGGCTGCGATCTGCTCACCGGCAGCCTGCATCACGGCTTCTGCGCCGCGATGGGCGCCGCCCAGCGGTTCTGCGATGATGCCGTCGATGACCTTCATCTCCAGAAGGTCCTGCGCGGTGATCTTCATGTTGGTGGCGGCGTCGCGGGCACGCGTCGAGTCGTGCCACAGAATGGACGCCGCTCCTTCCGGCGAGATCACCGAATAGATGGAGTGCTCCAGCATATAAACCTTGTTCGCCGTCGCAATCGCGATCGCGCCGCCCGAACCACCTTCGCCGATGATCACGGAAATGTTGGGCACGCGCAAACCAAGGCATGCCGAGGTCGAGCGCGCGATCGCTTCTGCTTGGCCACGTTCTTCCGCGCCGATGCCGGGATAAGCGCCGGCCGTGTCGACCAGCGAGATCAGGGGGATGCCGAATTTGTCGGCCAGTTCCATCACGCGCACGGCCTTGCGGTAGCCTTCCGGCCGCGCCATGCCGAAATTGTGCTTGAGGCGGCTTTGTGTGTCGGTGCCCTTTTCCTGGCCAATCACCGCAACCGGCTCGCCGCGGAAGCGCGCAAAGCCGCAAAGGAGGGCGTTATCCTCGCCGAAGGCGCGGTCGCCGGCCAGCGGCGTGTAATCGGTCATCAGTTGGGCGATGTAATCGACGCAATGCGGACGGTCGGGATGGCGCGCAACCTGCGCCTTCTGCCACGGCGTCAGCGCCTTGTAGGCATCGCGCAGCGCGTCGCGCGAGCGCTTTTCCAGCCGTGAGATCTCATCGGCCACATCGACGGCACCGCCGGTCTCGCTCAGCTTCTTGAGTTCAACGATCTTGCCTTCGAGGTCGGCGACCGGCTTTTCGAAATCGAGATAGTTGTACATGCAGCTGGCCAGAAACCCTCGGACTCGATACCCGTCAAACGGAAACAAACGGGAATACCCGTTCCGGGCTTGGCTGGCAAATAGCCCGCCAGCACCTAGTCGGCAAGCGGATGATGGTCATTCACCAGTGCGATCAGCCGCTTTTCCAGCACATGCGTGTAGATCTGGGTGGTGGAAATGTCGGCATGACCCAGCAATTGCTGCACCGCGCGGAGATCCGCACCGTTCTGCAGGAGGTGGCTTGCAAAGGCGTGGCGCAGCACATGCGGCGACAGATCGGCCGCGTTCAAGCCAGCCCTCGCAGCCAGTCCCTTCAGATCACGCGCAAAAACCTGCCGCGCCAGATGCCCGCTTTCCGATAACGCCGGAAACAGGAAGCGGCTGCCGGCATAGGCAGGTCTAGCAGCCCGCGCGCCGAGCCACGCCTTCATAGCCGCCTGCGCCTTGGCCGTCAGCGGCACCAGCCGTTCCTTGTTGCCCTTGCCCTTTACGAAAAAGAAGCGTTCGTCGCGGCGTGCCACGGTGACCGGCAGAGAAACCAACTCCGACACGCGCAAGCCGGTGGCGTAAAGCACTTCGATCAGCGCATGCATGCGCAGGGCATCAAACCGCGCATCATCGCTCGCCGCTTCCCCGACTTCCCTCTCGGCACGATCGAGCAGCAGCCCGACATTGTCTTCGCTCAGCGTTACCGGCAGCGAGCGATCCTTGCGCGGCATATCGAGCGTGCCGGTGGGATCGTCCGTCCGCACGCCTTCGGCATGCAGGAACTTGAAAAACTGACGCAGCGCCGACAACCGCCGCGCCTGCGAACTCGCCGCAAAGCCGCGCGCGGCGAGCGAGGTCAGATAATCCCGCAACTGCGGCGTTGCCGCCTCATGCAGCGGCCCCTTCACAGTGTCGGCCGCATCTTCCAGGTCGCGGCGATAGGATTGCAGCGTGTTGTCGCTGGCGCCGCGTTCGGCCACCATCATTTCGAGGAACGCCTCGATGCGGGCTCCACTCCCCGTCATGATCCGACCTTCATGGCTTGGGCGAAGACACGGCGTTGCGATCGAGCTGCTCGATCGGCACCGGCACAACCATCTGCGTTTGACGCGGCGACACGAAAGTCGCCAGCGCAAACATCGCTGCATAAACAAGCGCAAAGAGAATGACGATGACGGTCACGAACCGGAACAAAGTCGGCATAAACAGGCAGCCTCGATAATGCAGTCCGAGTCGGTCCGATCTTATCTGCTGCCCGCCCCACCAAGGCAAGGCCAGATGGTCGGCATGAGGCCGGGATGAGGAAGCGGAGTTGATGCTCGGCGCTTGACGCGATTGCTGTTTTGCGGTGCTTGTCGCCGCAACAAGGAGCCGTGATGACCCTTTCCGCCGAATCGCCTTTGCGCAACCAGCTCGTCAGCCGGCTGGGTTCGCGCGCAATCGTGTTTGTCGGCCTCATGGGTGCTGGAAAAACCTCGATCGGCCGCCGCGTGGCGCAGGCGCTCGACTTGCCTTTCGTGGACAGCGACCACGAAATCGAAACCGTTTCGCGCCTGACCGTACCCGAACTGTTCGAGCGCTATGGCGAGCCGGAGTTCCGTGCGTTGGAACACCGCGTCATCGAGCGCCTGGTGCGCGAAGGTGCAGGCATCGTGTCCACCGGCGGCGGCGCTTTCATGAATGCGCAGACACGCGCGGTCGTCGCGGAACACGCGATTTCGGTGTGGCTGAAGGCCGATCTCGACGTCCTCATGGAACGCGTGTCCAAGAAGCAAACGCGGCCGCTCCTCAAGACCGCCGATCCGCGCGCAACCATGGCCAAGCTGATGGACGATCGCTATCCCACTTACGCGCAGGCTGATCTCACCATCGAAAGCCGCGACGAGAAGCGCGAAGTCATCACCGCCGAGGTCATCGAGGCGCTCGACCGCTACCTTGACCTTGCGACCCGCAGGACCGCATCCGCATCATGACCATCAACCCGATCCGCACCGTGACCGTTGGTCTTGGCACCCGCGCCTATGACATCCTGATCGGCAAGGGCTTGATCGATCGCGCCGGCACAGAGATCCAGGCGCGCCTGCCCGGCATTCGCGTCGCGATCATCACCGACGAAAACGTCGCTGCGGCCGGTCATCTAACGCGACTGCAGGCCTCGCTGGACGCTTCGGGCATCGGCCATGCCGCTCTGACCCTGCCCGCCGGTGAAAAGACCAAGAGCTTCGATCATCTGCAGCAAACCGTCGGCGCCATCCTTGATGCAAGGCTTGAGCGCGGCGATGCGGTCGTGGCACTTGGCGGCGGCGTGATTGGCGATCTCGCAGGCTTCGCAGCCGGGATCGTGCGCCGCGGCATGCATTTCATCCAGATCCCGACCTCGCTTCTGGCGCAGGTCGATTCCTCTGTGGGCGGCAAGACCGGCATCAACACCGCGCAAGGCAAGAACCTCGTCGGCGTCTTCCAACAGCCGCGTCTCGTCCTGGCCGATACCTCCGCCCTAGACACTCTGTCCGAACGCGAATTTCGCGCTGGCTATGCCGAGGTCGCCAAATACGGCCTGATCGACAAACCCGACTTCTTCAGCTGGCTGGAAGCAAACTGGCGCGACATCTTCGCCGGCGGCCCCGCCCGCACGGAAGCCATCGCCGCATCGTGTCAGGCCAAGGCCGATGTGGTTGCTCGCGACGAGTTCGAAACCGGCGACCGCGCTCTGCTCAATCTCGGTCACACCTTCGGCCATGCCCTGGAATCCGCCACCAACTATGACAGCGCCCGCCTCGTGCATGGCGAAGGCGTTGCGATCGGCATGGCCCTGGCGCACCGCTTCTCTGCTCGGCTCAACCAAGCCAGCTATGACGACGCCATCCGCGTAGAGGCGCATCTGAAAGCCGTCGGCCTGCCAACCACGCTGTCCGATGTTCCAGGCGGCCTGCCGGACGCCGAAAAGCTCCTCAGCTACATCGCGCAAGACAAGAAGGTACAACGCGGGGCACTGACCTTCATCCTCACCCGCGGCATCGGCCAAAGCTTCATCGCCAAGGATGTGCCGGCGTCAGAGGTGCTGGCATTCCTGCGGGACGGGTTGGCTGGAAGATAGGCTTTGAAGCTTAGACCGCAGCCAGAGTGGGAATGCCGCTGAGATCGACCTCGCGCTCGGCATGCCAGGCATCATGCGCGGCCTGCATCCGCAACCATATCCCCGCACCGTCACCAAACAGCTTGCCTAGCCTTGCGGCAACAGAGGGCGAAACCGGCTTCCTCTCGCGAAGGATGTCATAAAGCTGCTGACGCGACACTCCCAGCAAGGCGGCGATCTCCACCTTCGTCTTTCCCGTCGCAGGGATGATGTCATCCAGCAGTGCACCCGGGTGGGACGGGCACCGCTCTGTAGGCCGCCTGATTTCATATAGGGTCACAGCGCTTCAGCCTCTTCAGTGATACTGCTCGAGATCGACTTGTGTCGCATCCGTGCCGTCGAACGCGAATGTGATGCACCACGGCCCGTTCACATGCACGGTGTAACGAATGGGATTGAACCCCCTTAGAGAATGAAAGTCGAACCCCGGAAGGTTCATGTCCTCCGGCCGTTCCGCAATATCCAGGCGATCAAGCCGAACCAGGATGCGCTTGACCAACTTGACGTCGATCTTGGCTGTTTTCCCGGTTTGGAAAAGATCCGACAATGCCTTGTGCCTAAAAGACTTGATCATCGCGTCTGTAAGCTATCCGCTGACACTCGTCAAGAATATGTAAGCGGATAACTTACATATTCCGGAGCCGCCGCCGTAAGAGCTTAGTTCACTCCATCATTACCAACGCGTCGCCTCGCCCGGTGCTGCCGGCTCGATCGCCATAGCGTGCACCTTGTCCACCGCAAGCTCATTTTCCAGGAGTTCGTTGACCATGCGGTGCCGCTCGATCCTGCTCAAGCCTTCGAACTTCGCCGAAACGACGCGGACACGGAAATGCGTTTCGCCAGCGCCGTCGAAACTCGGCTGATGGCCGGCATGAAGGTGGCTTTCATTTATGACATCGAGGCGTTCCGGCTGCAGCGCCTGCGTCAGCTTGCTTTCGATCTTTTCTTGGATGGACATCGAACCTCGTCGCTCCCATATCTCACATCTGGCTAAGAACCTGGCGCGCCTTCCGTTGCGGCGCATGTCGAAGCAGGGTTCTGGGCCGCAATTCGCAAAAGTCAATTCTTGTATCGTTGCGCGAAGCTCGCATACTTCAGCGCTTGGAGACAGTACAACGACCCATGACAAGCTATTCGAAATCCTTCGAGAAACTGCGCATCCGCCCGGACAAGAAGGCTGCTGCTGCGTCGCAATCCCAGGCGCCGTGCTGCCAGTGGGATGGATGCGATCAGCCGGGAACGCATCGCGCACCAGTCGGTCGCATGCGCGAAGGCGAGTATTTCCGCTTCTGCTTCGACCATGTGCGGGAATACAACAAGAGCTTCAACTACTTCTCGGGCGTGCCCGATGGTGAAGTCGCGCGCTTCCAGAAGGAAGCGCTGACCGGTCATCGCCCGACCTGGAAAATGGGAACGGCGGCAGGAACCGCCAATTCCTCGCCTGATGTGGCCCAGATGCGTTCAGGCCGCGCCGGCTATTACCGGATGCGCGATCCCTACAACATGTTTGGAACGGGAGCGACGGCGCCGCAGGAGCGCAAGGCCAAGCCGCTGGAAGCCAAGGCGCTCATTACGCTCGGCCTGACCGTCAAGGCGACCTCAGCCCAGGTGAAGGCGCGCTACAAGGAGTTGGTGAAGAAGCATCATCCCGACGCAAACGGGGGTGACCGCGCATCCGAAGACACGCTGCGCGAAGTTCTGCAGGCCTATAAGCTCCTGAAGCAGGCCGGTTATTGCGATTGACGCACTTGGTGCACCACGGCTGGCCAGTTGGCGCCGCCGCGTTACATGTTCTGGCACAGCGTTTTTTATTCCCACCGACGGAAAAGCTGGTTTAAGGAAAACCAGCATTCGTAGAGATGAAGGACGGCGAGCGCTTGGGTGACCCTCAAGTCCCGCCTGGAGGCATGATGGACAAGCTCGACCGCGACAGCGCCAATCTTCCGGACACCACCGTTTCGGTGAAGGAGAAGTTCGGCTTCGATTCCAAGATGGTGGTGCCGGCCTATTCCAAGACCTCCGAGCATGTGCCGGATATCGATCCGGATTACCTGTTCGACCAGCAGACCACGCTGGCCATTCTGTCGGGCTTCGCCTTCAACCGCCGCGTCATGGTGTCGGGCTACCACGGCACCGGCAAGTCAACCCATATCGAGCAGGTCGCCGCCCGCCTCAACTGGCCCTGTATCCGCGTCAATCTCGACAGCCACGTCAGCCGCATCGATCTCGTCGGCAAGGACGCAATCGTGGTGAAGGAAGGCATGCAGGTCACGGAATTCCGTGACGGCATTTTGCCCTGGGCTTACCAGCACAATGTCGCGCTGGTATTCGATGAATATGATGCCGGCCGTCCGGACGTGATGTTCGTGATCCAGCGCGTGCTGGAAGCCTCGGGCCGATTGACCCTCCTCGACCAGAGCCGCGTGATCCGCCCGCATCCGGCCTTCCGCCTGTTTGCCACCGCCAACACGGTCGGCCTCGGCGATACCACCGGGCTTTACCATGGCACGCAGCAGATCAACCAGGCGCAGATGGACCGCTGGTCGATCGTCACGACGCTGAACTACCTGCCGCATGCGGAAGAAGTCGCGATCGTTCTGGCCAAGGCCAAGCACTACCAGAACGAAAAGGGCCGCGAGACCGTCAGCCGCATGGTGCGCGTGGCCGACCAGACGCGCGCAGCCTTCATGAACGGCGATCTGTCCACCGTGATGAGCCCGCGTACTGTCATCACTTGGTCGGAAAACGCCGAAATCTTCGGCGATGTCGGCTTCGCCTTCCGCCTCACCTTCCTCAACAAATGCGATGAGTTGGAACGCGCGGTCGTCGCCGAATTTTACCAGCGCGCCTTCGGCGAGGAACTGCCGGAAAGCGCTGCCAACGCGGTGCTAGGTTAAGCAGGGGCAGCGGCGCGGAGCCGGATCGAGACGGGAAGACCTCATGGTGGATTTGAAGCGGCGACAGGTAGCAGGCGGAATGGTTTTCGGCTTGCCGCTCTTTCTCACTTCAACATCCCTGCAAGCCAAGCCGGCCGAAATCCTCCGCGTCAACGGCGACGTTTCCGCCGCCAACTATGGTGGGTTGGAATCCTTTCTGTTCAACTCGGTCGACAAACTGATCGGCTTGAAAATCCGGTTCGAGGCCAATCCGGATGCGGAACCGGGCACGGTGTCTGCCAGCCAGGATGGCGATCTTTTCATCGCTTATCTGCGCAAGGACGAGCCGGAATCACAGATCAGCGCGAAAGCTGGCGTGAACTTCCAGAACGGTGGCTACGTTCTTGATGGCTTCTTCACCGTGAAGGATGCCGGCATGAACCAGGGCATCACTGCACTGTTCCTGGAAAAGAGCGACTCGGGCGCAGTGCTGGCGGCCAATCCGGCCATCAAGGATATCGAGATCGGCCGGCTCAAAGCCGAGATCAGGGACTGACGGACAAAACACATGGCAGGTCCCGGCGACAATTCACGCGCAAAGACCAAGACCGGCAGCGAGGGCGACGCGTTTCGCCGCGCCGTGACGGTGACCATGCGCGCTCTGGCCGGCGACAACGAGCTTGAAGTGTCCTTCGCCAAGGACAAGCCGGCGCTCGCTGGGCAGCGGGCCCGCCTGCCGGAACTGCCCAAGAAGGCCTCCGCCAACGACATTGCCGTGACCCGCGGCCTGGGCGACTCCATGGCGCTGCGCAAAGCATGCCACGACAGCGTGATCCACAACCGTCTGGCCCCGGAAGGCAGGCAAGCGCGCGCGATCTTCGACGCCGTCGAGCAAGCGCGCGTGGAAGCGATCGGCGCCCGCGCCATGAAGGGCGTCGGCGACAATATTTCGGTGATGCTGGAAGACAAATACGCCAAGGCGAACTTTGCCGACGTATCCAGCCGCGACGATGCGCCGATCGAGGAAGCCATCGCCATGCTGGTGCGCGAAAAGCTCACCGGCCGCAGCGTGCCGCCAAGCGGCGAGCGCGTGGTCGATCTTTGGCGCGGCTGGGTGGAAGACAAGGCCGGCGGCGACATCGATGGCCTGCTGAACCGCCTGGACGACCAGAACGCTTTTGCACGCCTCGTGCGCGACATGCTCGTGTCCATGGACATGGCCGAAGACATCGGCGACGACGACCAGACCGAAGACGACACGCAAGACGACAGCGACGAGCCGCAGGGCGACGAAGGCGGCGAAGAAGGCGGCGAGGACGAGTCCGGCTCGCAGGAAACCCAGTCCGAAGAAGCCGATGCGTCCAGCGACGAGCAGGAAGCCGGCGAAAGCGAAGCTGCCGCGACCGCTGCCGACGACCAGTCCGAATCCGACGATCTCGACTCCGAAACGCCAGGCGAAACACGCCGTCCCGACAATGCCTTCAATCAGTTCGAGCGCACCATCGACTACAAGGTCTTCACCCAGGTCTTCGACGAGATGGTGGGCGCGGAGGACCTCTGTGACGAAGAAGAGCTCGATCGCCTGCGCGCCTTCCTCGACAAGCAGCTGGTGAACCTGCAGGGCGTGGTCGGCCGTCTTGCCAACCGCCTGCAGCGCCGCTTGATGGCGCAGCAGAACCGCTCCTGGGACTTCGACCTGGAAGAAGGCTATCTCGATCCCGCCCGTCTCGTGCGCGTGGTGATCGACCCCATGCAGCCGCTGTCCTTCAAGCAGGAACGCGACACGAACTTCCGCGACACGGTTGTGACCCTGCTGCTCGACAATTCCGGCTCCATGCGCGGCCGGCCGATCACCGTTGCCGCCACCTGCGCCGATATTCTGGCCCGCACGCTGGAGCGCTGCGGCGTGTCGGTCGAAATCCTGGGCTTCACCACCCGCGCCTGGAAGGGCGGTCAGGCGCGTGAGCAATGGTTGAAGCAGAACAAGCCCGCCAATCCCGGCCGTCTGAACGACCTTCGCCACATCGTCTACAAGTCGGCCGACGCGCCCTGGCGGCGCGCCCGGCGCAATCTTGGCCTGATGATGCGCGAAGGACTGCTCAAGGAAAACATCGACGGCGAAGCGCTGCTATGGGCGCATCAGCGCCTGATGGCCCGGCCGGAACAGCGCAAGATCCTGATGATGATCTCGGACGGCGCGCCGGTCGACGATTCCACGCTGTCGGTGAACCCCGGCAACTATCTCGAACGCCATCTACGCGGCGTCATCGACCTGATCGAGACGCGCTCGCCGGTCGAGTTGCTGGCAATCGGCATCGGCCATGACGTCACCCGCTATTATCGCCGCGCCGTCACCATCGTCGATGCCGAGGAACTGGCCGGCGCGATGACCGAACAGCTGGCTTCGCTCTTCAGCGAGGAATCGATGCGCGGCCGTGGCGGAGGGGCAGGACGCGGAATGCGGCGCGCCGGGTGAAGCGCATTCTTTCAGGCCTGCTCGGCCTCGCACTCACCCTGCCGCTTCTCGTTTCCGCTTCAGCCGAATCGGAAGACATGGCGGTGCGCAGCCGCCCCATCACGGAATTCCGTATCGGCCGCGAGGCACCCACTTTCGGCGCCCTCACCTTTGTTGGCGGGCTCGAACTCGTGCCGCGTCACCGTCTGTTCGGCAGCTTCTCTGCCTTCCGCTTCACCGAGCCCGGCAGCCGGTTCGCCGGCGTGTCCGACAACGGCTACTGGTATTTCGGCCAGCTTGAGCGCGATGCCCAGGGTCGCCCCACCGGCGTATCCGATTTCACCATGGAGCCAATGACCGGCCCCGACGGCGAAATCAGCCAGGACAAGCGCCTGGTGGATGCCGAAAGCCTCGCCATCGCCGACGGCATTGCCACCGTTGGCTTCGAGCGCGAACACCGCATCTCGCAATACAAACTCGAGCCCGGCCATATGGGCCGGCAGATCCGCAACCTCGACTTCCTGATTTCCAAGGGCGAGCTGCGCACCAATCGCGGCTTCGAGACGGTTCTAGCCGCGCCGAAAAACGGCCCCTTCGGCGGTGCGATCCTCGCTGTGTCCGAGATGAGCCTCAACAGACAAGGCGACATTTTTGCCGCCGTGCTCAGCGGACCGCGCAAGGGCATCTTCTTCGTCCATCGCAGCGACGACTACGACATTACCGACGGCGCGTTTTTGCCGAACGGCGACATCCTCATCCTCGAACGCCGCGCCTCCTACACCGCCGGCGTCGCCATGCGCCTCCGCCGCCTGTCCGCCGCCAGCATCAAGCCGGGTGCCACGGTCGACGGCGAAGTGCTGCTGGAAGCCGACATGGGCTACCAGATCGACAATATGGAAGGCATGGACATCTGGCAGGCAGCCGATGGCACCACACACGTGTCGCTGATGTCCGACGACAACCAGTCCATCCTCCAGCGCAACGTGTATCTGGAGTTTGTCTACAAGGCGGACTGACGGGGTGCGGAGCCCTTCCCTTCTCCCCTTGTGGGAGAAGGGAGCTGAGCCGAAGGCGAAGTCGGATGAGGGGTGATCCAGCTTGGCAATATCGGTGGATGAGAACCCCTCATCCGTCTCCGGGCACCTACCCCTTCACCGCTAGCCAGATCACATGCCGTGTTCCGCTCTTGCCGCGATGGGCCTTGACCTTGGCTTCCTCGACACCAAACCCCGCGCGATGCAAGCGTCGCGTGAACCCGGCGTCGGGCGCCGCCGACCACACCGCCAGCACGCCCCCAGCCCTCAGTGCCGCCTTGGCAAACTGTAGCCCGCGCGGATCGTAAAGCCCGTCATTGCCGGGCCGCGACAAGCCTTCCGGACCGTTGTCAACATCGAGCAAAATCGCATCATAGAGGCCGGCATTCTCACGGATCAGCGCGCCGACATCGCCCTCCTGAACCGTCACACGCGGATCGTCGAGGCAGCCGGCAAACACCTCCGCCATCGGCCCGCGCGCCCAGGCGACGACCGCCGGAACAAGCTCGGCAACGGTCACCGTCGCCTCAGCCGGCAGCACATCGAGCGCGGCACGCAGGGTGAACCCCATGCCGAGACCGCCGATCAGGACATGCGGCGCCTTCGTGCCAAGCTTCTCGATCGACAGCTTCGCCAGCGCTTCTTCCGAACCGGACAAGCGGCTGTTCATCAACTCGTTGGTGCCGAGCATGATCGAATATTCGCGGCCACGTCGCTTTAGCCGCAGCGTCTCGCTGCTGCCGGGAATGGGCGCGGTGTCGAGATGCTCCCAGGGGATCACGCGGCGGCCAAACCTCGGCTCACGCCGCCAGCGGCTGCGGCCACCAGCGGGCGGAAATCAGCCGGTAGGGGATCAGCGCAACAATGGCGATGGTGAGCTTGACGGTCAGATCGCCAAGCGCCCACGAAATCCAGCGTGCCACGGTCGGCTCGAACAGGCCGAACAACGGCGCATGCTCCAGAGCAAACGGCTCGTTGGGGCCGACAAAAAGGAAGACCGGGGCGAAGGCGACGGAAAAGAAGATCACCGTGTCGAAGATCGAACCCATGATGGAGCCGACAACCGGCGCCCGCCACCACGATGTCTGCCGCAGCCGGTTGAACACCGACACATCCAGCAGCTGGCCGATCAGGAACGCCACGCCGGAGGCAATCGCCACGCGCACGATGCGGCCGGGTTCGAGTTCGAACGGGATCAGGCCCCACTGGAACAGCAGCGGCGGAAAGACGATCGAGCTGGCAATCGCCAGCGCAAAACCGATGAAAACCACGCGGCGGGCAAGAGCCGGGCCATAGCGTCGGTTGGCAAGGTCGGTGATCAGAAAGGCGATGGGGTAGCTGAAGGCACCCCAGGTCAGCACATCGGCCAGCACCAGCGGGCCGACCTGGCCGCTCAAGGGAAACTGGACGAAAATATTCGAGGCCACGACGACAACAGCCATCGCAGCCACAAACGGCCAAACAGGTTTTGCGGAAAGCATTTTTTTATCCTGGGGTATGGAACCAGCGGACGGTTTTTACGCCGTCCTCAAGAAGTCATAAGCGGCTGCTGATTAAGCAGCAGCGCCTTCGGTCTGCTCGGCCGTCTTCTTGGCGATCTGCTTCTTGAGCAGGCGCGCCTTGGGCGACAGTTCCGTTGCATCGGCCTTGGCCAAGAAGGCGTCGAGGCCACCGCGATGCTCAACCGTGCGCAGCGCATTGGCCGACACGCGCAAACGAACCGACTGGTTCATCGCTTCCGAGATCAGCGTCACATTGACGAGGTTCGGCAGGAAGCGGCGACGGGTCTTGTTGTTGGCGTGGCTGACATTGTTGCCGGTCAAAACGGCTTTGCCGGTCAGTTCGCAGGCGCGGGACATGACGATACCTTTTTATTCTTCTTAAAGCTGCCGGTCTTTCGACCATAGTTCCTTGCCGCACCAAACAGGTCGGCGCGCAGGATCCAGGCGGCCACATGGGAAATCGAGGGGTGCCATACCTAGAAAAGGGGGAAGCGTCAAGCGAGAGTCGCGTCAAGCCGCCTGCTTCTAGGCATCCGGTGCAGGTTCGAAACGCAGCACACCGGCCAGACCAGAGCCCGTCTTCTTGTCCGAGGGATGATTGACCCCATCATTGACCGGCACAACCGCGAAGTCGAACGGGCTCACACCTTCGAGACAGGCCACATTGACGCCGAGCTGAGATGGATTCGAGCGCCGCTGATGATGCGTATAGATCCCGCAATGCGAGCAGAAATAATGGCGCGCGACCTTGGTGTTGAATTGGTAGAGCGTCAGCGCCTCTTCGCCTGCGATGATCTCCAGAGCGCCCGTATTGGCCGTCACCGCCACAGCGCCGCGCATCCGGCAGAGCGAGCAGGTACACCGCCGCGCGCTACGCAGACCTTCACTCAAATGCACCCGAAACCGCACTGCGCCGCAATGACAAGCCCCTTGATAATCCTTGCGATCCAGATCCATTCCGCTCCTCCAGACTTTAACGCGGGAAATCGCTACCCCTCGATCTCCTCGCGAAGCATTTCCAGCTCCAACCACTCATCTTCCATGCCCGCCATCTCCGCGCGCGCCTTGTCCAGCTGTGCGGCGGTCTTTTCGAACTTGGCGAAATCCTTGGCGTAGAGGTTCGGATCGGCCATCACGGCTTCGAGCTTGGCGATCGCCGTTTGCGCCTCTTCCATGCGCTTGGGAAGCGTTTCCAACGCGTATTTCTGCTTATAGGACAGCTTCTTGTTGGCTGAAGCTGGCTTCGCCGCCGCTGGCGTTTCGTTCGAAGAACTCGGCTTACCCGCCGCCTTGATCGTGGAGCGCGCGGCGATGTCGGCCTTGCGCTGCGCGAGCATGTCCGCATAGCCGCCGGCATATTCGATCCATTTGCCCTCGCCTTCCGGCGCTATGATCGAGGTCACCGTGCGGTCGAGGAAATCGCGATCGTGGCTCACCAGCAGCACGGTGCCGGGGAAGCCTGCGACGAGTTCCTGCAGCAAATCCAGCGTTTCCATATCGAGATCGTTGGTCGGCTCGTCCAGCACCAGCAGGTTGGCCGGGCGCGCCAGAACCCGCGCCAGGATCAACCGCGCGCGCTCGCCGCCCGAAAGTTCCTTGATCGGCGTGCGTGCCTGTTCCGGCTTGAACAGGAAGTCCTTCATATAGGACACGACGTGCTTTTCCTCGCCGTTCACGGTGAGGCTGTCGCCGCGCCCGGACGTCAGATACTGCGTCAGCGTCTCGTTGAGGTCGAGGCTGGAACGGCGCTGGTCGAGCGTGGCGACTTCCAGATTGGTGCCAAGTCGCACGCTGCCGGAATCCGGTTCCAGATCGCCGATCAGCATGCGCAGAAGCGTCGTCTTGCCAGCGCCATTGGGACCGACGAGACCGATGCGATCGCCGCGCTGAATACGGGTTGAGAAGCCCGCAACCACCGGACGCCCATCATAGCTCTTGGCAATATTCTTGGCCTCGAGCACCAGCTTGCCGGATTCCTGCGCCTCGCTGGCCACGAGGGCTGCCGTTCCTTCCGCGCCGCGATGGGTGCGGAACTGCTGGCGCATGGCCTGCAACTCGCCGACGCGGCGCATGTTGCGCTTGCGCCGTGCGGTCACGCCATAGCGCATCCAGTGTTCTTCGCGCTGGATCGCGCGGCCGAGTTTGTGCTGGTCGCGTTCTTCTTCCGCGAGCACTTGGTCGCGCCATTCCTCGAAATGCGCAAAGCCCCTGTCGAGGCGCTTGGTTTCACCGCGATCGAGCCAGACGGTCGCGCGCGTCACGCGCTCCAGGAAGCGGCGATCGTGGCTGATCAGGATGATCGCGGACGACAAGCGGCTGAGTTCGTCTTCAAGCCATTCGATCGTGGTGAGATCGAGATGGTTGGTGGGCTCGTCGAGCAGGAGGATGTCCGGCTGAGGCGCCAACACACGCGCGAGTGCTGCGCGACGTGCCTCACCGCCCGACAGCGTATCCGGCGTTTCATCGCCGGTGAGATCGAGATGTTCGATCAGATAGGTCGCGCGATAGGGATCGTCCGACGGCCCGAGCCCGGCTTCAACGTAAGCCCGCACATTGGCGTAGCCTTCGAGATCTGGCGCCTGCGCGAGATAGCGGATGGTCGCGCCCGGCTGGCGGAAGATCAGGCCATCCTGCGGCTCCACGGTGCCGGCAGCGATCTTCAACAGCGTCGACTTGCCCGAGCCGTTGCGCCCCACAAGCGCGATCTTATCGCCGGCGGAGGCCGACAGCGAGGCGCCGGCAAGCAGCGGTGTGCCGCCGAAAGTAAGCTGAATATCGTCGAGGCGAAGAAGCGGCGGAGCCATGCGGTGCAATCAATCCCTGGGGTGTGCGACGAGCAGCGCCCGCCCGGAATGGAGCTCCACACTTAGGGAGCCGGAAACAAAATTCGAGAGCGTCAGCGAGGAGCCGAACGGCACCGCGCGATGATCCAGCGGCCAGCGCGCGCCGGTGATCGACACGGTGAGATCGGTAAAGCCTAGCACGCTGAACAGGGTCTGTTCCGCATAGTCGAAGCGATGCGAACCCACGGGCAGCGGCACGCCTTCCTGATCGCCGCTGGTCAGCAGCACCTTGGTGCCGGCTTCGCTAAGGCGCAGCGCCATGGTCATATGAAGAGAGGCATGATCGGCACGCGGCCCGCCGAACGCGCCGACCAGCACGAGCTCCGTCGCACCTCTCGCCAAGGCAAGATCGACCGCCAGCTCACCGTCCGTGCTGTCCTTTTCCGGCGGAAAACTTTCGCGCGGCACCCGGGCCATCAGGGCCTGAAGCTCAGCGTCGGAAGAATCGAAGTCGCCGACCCACAGCTCCGGCTCCAACCCAAGTGCCGCCGCATGCGCGATGCCGGAATCGGCCGCAAGCACGCGACTGCCGGCAAGCTGGGCGCGCAGGCGAGGCGTGACGGTGAGATCGCCGCCAAGAAGAAGGGAAAACCGGCTCATGGAGAGGGCGCCATAGCATGGACGAAGCCCCACGCAAACGCTTGCCGGCTCAAGCGCTTCGCTCTATCTCTCATAGTGCTCTAACGGGGTGCCGGCGTGATGATCGCGACCGGCTGAGAGGCAACAAGGGTGAGAACCCTGCCAACCCGCTGAACCTGATCCGGTTTGCACCGGCGGAGGGATTAGACGCGTTTGTTTAAAAGCGCCTCAACCTCCCTGAAACGTGGATGAAAAGGAGGCGCTGCATGCGCAACACATTGCTGACGACCCTGCTGACCGGCGCGCTTGCGCTCGGCGTCCTGCCGGCCTCCGCGCAGGAGGTGCTGACCGTTTACACCTATGACAGCTTCACCGCCGAATGGGGTCCGGGCCCAATCGTGGAAAAGGCCTTCGAGGCCGAATGCAAATGCGACGTGAACTTCGTTTCGGTGGCCGATGGCGTTGCGCTGTTGAACCGCGTGAAGCTCGAAGGCGCCAACACCAAGGCCGATGTCGTGCTCGGCCTCGACACCAATCTCACGGCGGAAGCGCGCGCCAGCGAGTTGTTCGCCCCGCATGGCATTTCGGCCGAGGGCATCACCATTCCTGGCGGCTGGAGCGATGACACCTTCCTGCCTTACGACTACGGCTACTTCGCCGTGGTCTATGACACGGAAAAGCTGAGGACCCCGCCGACAAGCCTCAAGGATCTGGTGGAAGGCGACAAGAACCAGAAGATCGTGATCCAGGATCCGCGCACCTCCACGCCGGGTCTCGGCCTGCTGCTCTGGATCAAGGCGGTTTATGGCGATGACGCCCCCCAGGCCTGGGCCAAGCTGAAGGATCGCGTGCTGACCGTCACGCCTGGCTGGAGTGAGGCCTATGGGCTGTTCACCAAGGGCGAAGCGCCGATGGTGTTGTCCTACACGACCTCGCCGGCCTACCACATCATTTCGGACAAGACCGAGCGCTACCAGGCCGCCGCCTTCTCGGAAGGCCATTACCTCCAGGTGGAAGTCGCGGGCATGACGACGAAGGGCGCGCGCAATCCCCTCGCCAAGCAGTTCATGGTGTTCATAAAGGCGCCCGGCTTCCAGGATGCCGTGCCGGAAACGCAATGGATGCTGCCGGCCGCCAACACCTCCAAGCCCCTCAACGAAGCCTTCGACCGCATGGTGAAGCCGGCCAAGTCGCTGACCATCCCGTCGGAAGAGATCGCCGAGAAGCGCAAGGCCTGGATCGACGAGTGGCTCGCAGTAATGAGCCG
>NZ_DAMBUH010000045.1:0-770 GCF_032053605.1 Tianweitania sp. | reverse complement strand
CACGCTGATGCAGGCGCTGCTGTCGACGGCACTTAGCATTCTGCCGGCGCTCCTCGTCGCACGCGCTCTGTCGCGGCATCCGAATTTTCCCGGGCGCCGCTTGATCCTGCAACTCTTCGCCGTGCCGCTCGCTCTACCGGCGATCGTCGCGGCCCTTGGCCTGCTCGCTCTGCTCGGCCGCGCCGGCTTTCTTGCTCCACCGCTCAGCGCGCTTACCGGCGAGCCGTGGCCCGGCATCTACGGCCTGTCAGGCATTCTCGTCGCGCATGTGTTCTTCAACCTGCCGATGGCGACGCGACTGTTTCTGGAAGCGCTCGAAACCGTCCCCACGGACCAGCACCGCCTCGGCGTCCAGCTCGGCTTCAAGGCCTGGAACAGCTTTCGCTTCATTGAATGGCCTGCTTTGCGCAAGGCCCTGCCCTCGATCGCCGGCCTCGTCTTCATGCTCTGCGTGACCTCCTTCACCCTCGTTCTGACGCTCGGCGGCGGCCCGCGCGCCACCACGCTGGAAGTCGCGATCTACCAGGCGCTGCGCTTCGACTTCGACCCATCCCGCGCGGTCGCCCTCACCATGGTGCAACTCGCCCTTACCGTGATCATCCTCGCCCTCCTGTCGCGCCTGGGCGCCGACACAGCCGGCGAAGCCAACTTGTCCGTCGCGCCCCGCCGCTTCGATCACCCGAGTGGCCGTGAGCGGATCGCCAACAGCGCAATCCTCCTTTCCGCCGTCCTGTTCGTCTTGAGCCCGCTCGCCGCCACCGTGATCGCCG
>NZ_DAMBUH010000044.1:0-27588 GCF_032053605.1 Tianweitania sp. | reverse complement strand
TCACGCACAGCATGATCATGCCTTCCTCGGCGAGGCCGACCATGGTTTCCAGCACTTCCTTGATCATCTCGGGATCGAGTGCCGAGGTCGGCTCATCGAACAGCATGATGCGCGGGTTCATGCAAAGCGAACGGGCAATCGCCACGCGCTGCTGCTGACCACCGGACAGCTGGCCTGGATATTTGTTGGCCTGTTCCGGGATCTTCACGCGGCGCAGGAAGTGCATCGCGGTCTCTTCGGCTTCCTTCTTCGGGGTCTTGCGAACCCAGATCGGCGCCAGGGTGCAGTTTTCCAGGATCGTCAGGTGCGGGAACAGGTTGAAGTGCTGGAACACCATGCCGACGTCGCGGCGAACCTCGTCGATCTTCTTAAGATCGTCCGTGAGTTCCTTGCCATCGACGATGATCTGGCCGCGCTGGTGTTCTTCCAGCCGATTGATGCAGCGGATCAGCGTCGACTTGCCGGAACCGGACGGACCGCAGATGACGATCCGCTCGCCGCGCATGACCTTGAGGTTGATGTCGCGCAGAACGTGGAAGTCGCCATACCACTTGTGCATGCCAACGATCTCGACGGCGACCTCCGTGTCGGAGATGTGCATCTTGGAGCGATCGACATGGAGCTCTTGCGCGCTGACGGCATTTTCGATTGCCATTTTCTGTATCCCTTTGGGCGGTTGCGCCTGTAAGTCCTGATGAGTTCCTGATTGCGCCTAGCGCCGATAGCCCGTGTCCAGCCGCCGCTCCATGAACATGGAATAGCGCGACATGCCGAAGCAAAAGGCCCAAAAGATCAGCGCCGCGAAAACATAGCCCGTTTTTGCGGTTTGCGGCGTGGCCCAGGTCGGGTCACCCGAGATGCTCTGCTTGACCGTGCCCAGCAGGTCGAACATCGAGATGATCAGAACCAGCGTCGTGTCCTTGAAGAGGCTGATGAAGGAGTTCACGATGCCCGGAATCACCAGCTTCAACGCCTGCGGCATGACGATCAGGCCCATCTTCTGCCAATAACCGAGGCCGAGCGAATCGGCGCCCTCATACTGGCCGCGTGGGATCGCCTGAAGGCCGCCGCGAATGACTTCCGCCATGTAAGCGGACGCAAACAGCGCTACACCGATCAGCGCACGCAGAAGCTTGTCGAAGGTCACGCCCGGCGGCACGAAAAGTGGCAGCATGAAGGCTGCCATGAACAGCACGGTCACCAGCGGCACACCGCGCACCGTCTCGATGAAGATCACCGACAGCAGCTTGACCACCGGCATCCTGGATCTGCGGCCCAGCGCCAGAATGATGCCCAACGGCAAGGACACGGCGATGCCGACATAAGACAGCACCAGCGTGACCATCAGCCCGCCCCAGAGCGACGTTTCGACGTGAGGCAAGCCGAAAACACCGCCAAGCAAGAGGATATAGGCGACCACAGGAAAGATGCCGAAGATCAGAACGGCATTCAGGCCCTTGAACGGCACACGGGGGATCAGGAGCGGTATCAGCAGGCCGATGAACAGGATGCCCGTTAGAATGACGCGCCAACGCTCATCGATCGGATAGCGCCCGAACATCAAGTAGCCGAAGCGATTGATGACGAACGGCCAGCATGCGCCCGACCAGCCGACCGGTAGTTGTCCGCCCTGCTCCGTGGTCAAGCAGGCCGTGCGGTCCGTGCCCGTCCAAACCGCATCGAACAGCAACCAGTTCAGGATCTTGGGCAGGAACCAGGCCACCGCCACGATCGCAATGGCGGTCATCAGAGAGTTCAATGGAGTCGCAAAAAGGTTCTTGCGACCCCAGGCGAGTGCCCCAGCCTCGCTGCGCGGCGCGCTTTGCGCCAAGGCCATTTCGGTGCGGACCCAGGATCGTGCTCTTGCATAGTCTATCTCTCGTTAAGGGCCATCTTGGCGTTGAACCAGTTCATAATAAGCGACGTCAGCAGGCTGATGCTGAGGTAAACCACCATGAAGATGACGACCACTTCGATCGCCTGACCGGTCTGATTCAGGATCGTGCCGCCGACTGCGTAGAGGTCGGGGTAGCCGATCGCGACGGCCAGGGACGAGTTCTTGGTAAGGTTTAGATATTGGCTGGTCAGTGGCGGAATAACGATCCGCATTGCCTGTGGGATCACCACCATTCGCAAGCTCTGACCGGAGCTCAATCCTAGAGACGAAGCCGCCTCGGTCTGCCCTCTGCTCACGCCTTGAATGCCGGCGCGTACAATCTCGGCGATAAAGGCCGCAGTGTAGAAGGACAGTGCCAGCAAGAGCGACAGGAATTCCGGCTTCACGTTGAGGCCGCCGGTCAGATTGAACGCGCCTTTTTGCGGCAGGTCAAAGGTGAGCGGCATTCCGGAAAGGATGAAGCCTAGAACGGGCAAGCCGATGATCAGCGCGAGGCTGGTCAGAAAAACAGGAAACTGCTGGCCGGTAGCGGCCTGTCGAGCCTTGGCGCGCCGTGCCACGAAGTAGCTGAGTGCAACGCCAACGATCAGTCCGACAAGCACGAGCCATGCGCCGTCTCCCCAAACCGGACGTGGAAGATAAAAGCCGCGGCTGTTCAGAAAAGAGTTGAAGGGCAGCACGTAGCTTCCGCGTACGTTCGGCAGCAGCGCCAGGACACCCTGATACCAGAACAGGATCACCAGAAGCGGCGGAATGTTGCGGAAGACCTCGACATATACGGTCGCAATCTTGCGGATCAGCCAATTGTTCGAAAGCCGCCCGATACCAACAAGAAAGCCGATGATCGTGGCGACGACGATGCCGGTGACCGCAACCAGAAGCGTGTTCAGGATGCCTACAACAAGCGCGCGTCCGTAGGTGCCGTCCGAGCTGTATTCGATCAGACGATCCGAAATATCGAAACCGGAACGGCCGCGCAGAAAGCCAAAGCCCGTCGTGATGTTGGAGCGGCGAAGATTCAAAAGCGTGTTGTCGACGATCCACCAGATGCCCAGAACGAGCAGCAGGATGACGACGGCTTGAACAAAAAGGCTTCGAACGCGCGGATCATAGAGAAACGAAGCCTTGGCGGGCCTGATGTCCTCTGTCACGTCTTGTGTCGCCACGGGGTTCCCTTCCCACGGTCATTCAATAAGGCGGCCGAATTCTAAAGACCGGTCCTGCCGTGGCTGTCGCCGCCGGGGCACTCGCGCACCCCGACGGATCGTTTCAGCTGATTTTAGCGGATTGGCATGCCGTACTGCAGGCCGCCCTTGGTCCACAGCGCGTTGACGCCGCGGGCAATCTTCAGCGGGCTGCCGGAACCAACATTGCGCTCGAAGATCTCGCCGTAGTTGCCGGTCGCCTTGATGACGTTGACGACCCAGTCATTCGTGAGACCGAGATCGGTGCCGATCTTGGTTTCAGCCTCGCTGCCGAGCATGCGCTTGATGTCCGGATTGGCCGAGTTCTTCATTTCCTCGACATTGGCCTGCGTAATGCCGGCTTCTTCGGCGTTCAGCAGCGCGTAATACGTCCACTTGACGATATCGAACCACTGGTCGTCGCCCTGGCGAACGGCTGGTCCGAGAGGCTCCTTGGAGATGATTTCCGGCAAAACGACGTGGTCGTTCGGCGAGGCCATCTGGAGACGAACGCCATACAAGCCCGACTGGTCGGTCGTGTAGGCATCGCAACGGCCGGCGTCATAGGCGGCGTTGGCTTCCTCGAACTTCTCGAACACAACAGGATTGTATTCCATGTTGTTGGAACGGAAGTAGTCGGCCAGGTTCAGTTCGGTGGTCGTGCCGGCCTGCACGCAAATTGCGGCGCCGGACAGCTGCATCGTCGAGGTAATGCCTTCGAGCTTCTTCGAATTGATCATGAAGCCCTGGCCGTCATAGTAGGTGACGCCGGCGAAGTTGAAACCGAGCGCGGTATCGCGGTTCACGGTCCAGGTCGTGTTGCGCGACAGGATGTCGATCTCGCCGGACTGGAGCGCCGTGAAGCGATCTTTCGCAGACAGGCCGGTGAACTTCACCTTGGTGCCATCGCCGAAGACGGCAGCGGCAACGGCACGGCAGAAGTCTGCGTCGAGGCCAGTCCATTCACCCTTGTCGTTTGGCGCCGAGAAGCCAGCCAAACCGGTGTTGACACCACACTGCAGGAAGCCCTTTGCCTTCACATCGGCCAGCGTCGCTGCCGATGCTGTCGCAGCAGACGCTGCAAGCAAGCTTGCGCCAACCAGCACCTTGATGACAGTTTTCATTACCACAACCCTCTTATCGCGCCGAAGCGGCCTGATTTTCTTTGGAGAGTGAACGTTGCTGCCAGGCGGCGCCATGCCGGCGACCTGCTCCTCCGTCCCTCACGCCGGCATCGAAAGCGATATTAAGCCAGTGGTCAAGGGCGAAAGGGCCAGACCGCATCTTTGTTGTGCAATATTAAGGGACTGCCCGGCTCTTCATCGTACTAAAGGCTAGTACGCCGCATGGCTGCCGCAATGTCACTCAGCCTGCGCGATGGAACCGCGGCACCGGAAACAGCTGTCCGCTCTCCATGCGAAAAGCAACTTCGCGCTGTGCCAGCCAGCGCGCCAGTGTCAGCGCAAACAGGAAGCCGACCGTGAAGCCGCCAACGATGTCGCTCGGGTAATGTGCATCCGCCGCGACCCGGCTTGCCGCCATGAACAGGCCGGCAGCCAGGAACAGCCAGCGGAACCGAGGCATCCAGGTCATCAGGATCACGGTGACTGCCGCAGCCGTGGTGGAATGGCCGGAGGGGAAGCTCGCAAAATCATAGGCCAGAGTGAATGGCTGCAGATGAAGGTGCCCGAAATTGTCGAACAAGACAGGACGTGCACGACCAAAGATGATCTTGAAGACGTTGGTGGTCAGCAAGGCTCCGCCTACCGCCACGAACACGAACACCGCTTGTGCATAAAGGTTCGACCAAACACGCCGCGCGCCGCTGTCCGGCGCGCCCCAATCCGCCACGCCGGCAATCAGGATCAGCAGCCCGGCCGGCACGATGTACCATTGGATGCGCACCAGGTCCGTCCAGTTTGCCATGAAGGCACGCAAAGGTGCTTCCGAGCCGCGCACGGCCGCGTTGATGTCGCCATCCACGAAACTAAGGGCAACGATCAGGATCGCAGCACTCCAGGCGATGATCGTCATGTGCCGCGTCCAGACCGATGGCGCTCCACCGACCGGTCCAGCGCGCAGCTTCCGCCATCCCTGGCGGGCGCGGTAGATGAAGCGTTGGTGGCCCCGAACAGGCTCCCGGGGACGTGAGTCTTGCTGTGGCGGAAGCGGTTTAAACAAGCGAGAGCCTTTGAAGCGGATGATTGGTCCAGCAGAGCTGGCACAGTTGCGCTTCAGCTAGTGCATGCGTAACCCTCGGCAAACAAGTTTCACGAGGTCATGATGACGACGTCCACAAACAGCAAGCACGGCATGAACACGCGTCTGGCGCATGGCGGCCACGATCCGCAAAGCTTCCACGGCTTCGTCAATCCGCCGGTTGTTCATGCCTCGACGGTTCTTTTCCCCAATGCCGATGTGATGCGTCGTGGTGCCCAGAAATACACCTACGGCACGCATGGCACCCCGACCAGCGACGCGCTCGCCGCTGTTATCGACGATCTCGAAGGCACCGCCGGCACGCTGCTCGTTCCGTCCGGCCTTGCAGCTGTTACCGTGCCGCTGCTGGCCTTCCTGTCTTCGGACGATCACGTGCTGATCACCGACTCGGTCTATCGCCCGACGCGTCGTTTCGCGGATACCGTGCTGGAGCGGCTCGGCGTTGCGGTGACCTATTACGATCCGCTGATCGGCGGCGGGATCAGCGCCCTGATCCAGCCGAATACCAAGGTGGTATTCACGGAGTCGCCCGGTTCAAACACGTTCGAAATCCAAGACATCCCGGCAATTGCGGCTGCAGCACATCAGGCCGGCGCTGTCGTCATGATGGACAACACCTGGGCGACGCCGCTGTACTTCCGCTCGGTGGAGCACGGCGTCGATGTGGTGATCCATGCGGCCACTAAATACCCCGCCGGCCATTCGGATGTTCTTCTCGGCACGATCTCGGCCACGCAGCCGCATTTTGCTAAGCTGGAAGAAACCTACACCGCACTCGGCATGTGCGCTGGCCCGGACGACGCTTATCAGACCTTCCGGGGGATGCGCACCATGGGCGTGCGCCTCGAGCATCATCGCAAATCAGCGCTGGAGATTGCGCGCTGGCTGGAAGAACAGGCGGGCGTCGGGCAGGTTCTACACCCTGCCCTCGAATCGCACCCGACTTACGACCTGTGGAAGCGTGATTTCACTGGATCGACAGGCGTGTTCTCGATCGTTCTGGATGGCGGCAGCACGGCCCAGGCCGACGCGTTCCTTGATGCCCTGCAAATCTTTGCGCTCGGCTATTCCTGGGGCGGCTTCGAAAGCCTCGCAGTGCCGGTTTTCCTGGAGGATCGCACGGTTGCCAAGGGCGACTATGCCGGCCCCGTCATTCGCCTGCAGATCGGCCTGGAAGACGTCGAGGACCTCAAGGCTGATCTTCTCGGAGCGCTGGCGGCAGCAAAAAGCGTCTGAGATCCTGTAATTTCACCGAAGTGGTCTTGCCATCGCCGTCTCCGATCTCTAGGAGACGCGAACCGGCGGAGTGTAGCGCAGTCTGGTAGCGCATCTGGTTTGGGACCAGAGGGTCGGGAGTTCGAATCTCTCCACTCCGACCATGATTTCCCAAAGACTGACTTGTGGCCGTGTTCAACGAAAGCGTGCATTGCGTTTCGTGCCGAGCCGATCAGCCTGTGACAATTTACAGTCCCGGGCTTTGCATCCAAATCGCAGCTGCTCTATTGAAGCATCAAAATGCGTGCGGCTTGGCTGCATGATCGCTTAGTCCAGGAGATTATCATGTCCGCCAGAATCTTCAGCCCAGCCAAGACAGCCATGCAGTCGGGCAAGGCGAAGACGGGTTACTGGGTGCTGGAATATGATCCGGAAATGCCGCGCAAGATCGACCCGCTGATGGGCTACACCTCATCGGGCGACATGAAGAGCCAGATCCGGCTGACGTTCCAGACGCAGGAAGAAGCCGTGGCCTATGCCGAGAAGCATGGCATCGAATTTCGCGTGCAGGAGCCGAAGGAGAGCCGCCGCCGGCAGATTTCCTATTCTGACAATTTCCGTTACGAACGCAAGACGCCTTGGACGCATTGACCTAGCGCGGTCGATCGCGCTCCGGTCCCGTAGCTCAGCTGGATAGAGCACCGGCCTTCTAAGCCGATGGTCGCAGGTTCGAGTCCTGCCGGGATCGCCAGTTTCCACTACACTCAGCTTTCTTGACAGCCGAAGTTGCAACTTGGCTTCAGGGCGAGTTGCAGCGTTCGCTCATGCCGCAGTTCTGCTTCGTGCTGTTCAGCACCCGCTTGATCAGCGACGAGAACGAGCGATGTTCGTCCGTTTGGATCAAGCCCTCAACCGATCGTCATACATCAAATGGATGATGACGCCGCGTTTGTTCAAGGGAAATCCTCCGATGCATTGACGCATTTGAGGGGGATCATCATGGCTGCACAACACGGCATTTCATACGACCACGCACCGCTTTCTTTTGAACACTTCGACGCGATGAATTCCAACCAACAGGCTGGAACGCTCGTTCAGCCAAAGCACAATAGCACAGGCAAGGTTTCCGCTGGGGGCTTCTGGTTACCTACGGTGCGGTTCAGCGGAAGCTGCGGGAAGTGGGCATCGTCATGAGCAAGCCGAACGGGCGGTACAGGATCAACTTCTTCGGCGGGCAACCCTCTACCGAGCAACTGATCGATGAGCTTGAGGCTGTTCTGGAAGCAGGATTGAAGCTTGCTTCCACGAGGAAGGGACCGGCCTGGTAGCCTTCTGCCTTACGGACTTCTACTGAGCCTGCAGCGGCCTTGGTGGCACTGCCGTTAGCCGCCTTGCAGCACCAGCGTGGTTCGTGTCCCGCCAACGCCGTTGCCATAGCTGATGGTGCTGCCGAGCGTCGAGGCCATCGCCTTCACGATGCGCGAGCCGAGACCGGTGCCCTTCGCGACACCCTGCCCGTTCCAGCCTATGCCGTCGTCCTCGACGATGAGCACGGCGGTCTGATCATCGGAGCGCCGCACGATCAGGCGGACTTCACCGTCCTGGTTATCCGGATAGGCATATTTGAAGGCGTTGGTCAGAAGTTCGGTCACGATCATGCCGACGGAGACAGCACGGTCCGTGGGGACTGTGAAGGATTCCAGGTCGAGTTTCACGCGCGAGCGATAGCCGGTTGCGGCCATGGAAGCGTCGAGCTCGGAAACCAGCGTCGTGAGATAATCGTCCAAGGCCACGCTCTTCACGTCCTCGGACGTGTAGAGGCTGCGATGGAGGTTGGCGATGGCGGAAATGCGGGCCTGTGTTTCGGCCAAAGCTTCCTTCGCGCCGGGATCCTGGATCGCAGAGGCCTGCATGCGCACCAGCGCAGCCACAAGCGCCAACGAGTTGGCGACGCGATGGTTGACTTCGGCCAGCAAGAGTTCGGCGCGGTCTTTTGCGCGACGGATCTCGTTCTCTGCTTCGATCTGGGCGTGGCGCATGCGTGCGGCGGTAATCGCCTGTTCCAGCGCTTTCGCCAGAAGGGCGATGAAATCCTCGCCGACCGACTTCAGCACATAATCGTCGGCACCCGCTTTCAGCGCGTCGACGGCAATCGAGGCTTCCATCGATCCGGTGACATAGACCACCGGCGGCGCGTCAACTTGGTCGCGCAGCGCGTTCAACACGCTAAGGCCGGTGCCGGAGGAGAGATAATGGTCCAGCACCACGGCGTCGAAGTCGCCATCGCGAATGCCCGCAAGGCCGCTTTCGATGTCGCTTGCGTTCTCGACCTCGAATCCACGACGCGCCAACGACTTCGCGACCAGCCGAACGAGGGCTGGATCGTCGTCGATATGCAGAATGCGGACGGGCCGAGTATGCAAGTTAGGCAGTCTCCGGAACCTGCATCACCGAGAAGAACAGGCCGAGTTGGCGAATCGCGTGGGCAAAGCCCTCATAGTCGACCGGCTTGGTGATATAAACATTGGCGCCGAGATCGTAGCAGCGCTGGATCTCACGCTCGTCATCGGTGGTCGTCAGGATGACCACCGGAGACCGCTTGGTATGTTCATTCGCCTTGACGCGCTGGAGAATGTCCACGCCCGTCATATCGGGCAGGTTCAAGTCCAGTAAAATGAGCAGCTGGCGGCCAGCATTGGCGGAACCCGAACCATCGGGCCCGAGCAGGAACTCGAGTGCCTGCGTTCCATTCGCAAACGGCACGATGGGGTTGTTCACGCCGGCGCGGCGGATGTTCTTTTCGATCAGGCGCGCGTGGCCCTCATCGTCCTCGACCATGACGATCGTGACCGGCTTAGGATTGTCACTCACTACACTTCACTCCTTACGACGGTTCTGAGGTCCAATGGCAGTTCTACGGTGAACGTCGAGCCGCGGCCGAATTCAGACGTCACGCTTATATCGCCCCCGAGGCTGCGAGTCAGGGTGCGCACATGCGCAAGCCCTATACCCTCACCTGCTTTATCCTGTGTGCCCGCGCGGCGGAACAGGTCAAAAACACGCTCATGATCCTGCTCGGCAATACCACGGCCATTATCTTCGACGCTGAGCGTAAAGCGGTTGCCCGGTTTGCGTTCGGCCTTCAAGCGCAGCCGCAGCGGACGGTCCTTGGCGCTGTACTTTACGGCATTGTCCAGGAGGTTGCCGACGATCTGCTCCAGCGACATGCGATCGGAAACAATGCGAGGAACCGCCACGTCGAGGGTCGCCTCGCCGTCATCTTCGATGATCTGATGCTGAATGCTGGCCAGCGTATTTTCGAGCATCGACTTGACATCGATCGGCTCAGGCTTGAGCGGCCGGCGGCCTTCGCGAGAGATCTTGAGGATGGCATTGATCAGGCCGTCCATCTTCTTGGTGGACGAGCGGATGAAGCCGATAGCCTCCGGCAGATCCTCCTGCGCTGCGAGTTTTGCCTCTTTCGCATCATTCTCCGATGCCTTGCCGGGCTCGGCCAGAACGTAGTTCTGGATCGTCTTCATCGTCGTATCGAGTTCGGCGGTAAAGCCCATGATGTTGACGAGCGGCGCACGCAGGTCATGCGTGACGATATAAGCGAAGCGCTGCACTTCCTCATTGGCGCGCAGCAAATCCTGCGTGCGCTCCTGGATCCGCGATTCCAGGCCGACATTGAGGGCTTCCACCTCACCGCGCGCTTGCATGATTTCGCGCGTGTAAACGAGGGCGGTCCAAACGGATCCGCCGACAACCAGCAGAATCACAGCGCCGCCAACCAGGGTGACGATGCGCAAGGCAGAAAAGTTGCTGGCCTGACTGGTCAATCCCTGCAGGGACTGAGCATCGGCTGCCTCGATGGTTTGCGCAAAGAAAGCCTGCGCCTCATCCATCAACTCCTTGCCTTCATTGGTGCGAACAAGGGCAATCGCTTCATCCTTGCGGCCGGTGCGCGCCAGTTCGACCGTGCGCGCCATCTCTTCCAGCTTGGCAGTGATGGCGGTTTCGAAGCGGCTGACATCGACTCGATCACCGAGCAGCGGCTGCACGGTTGCTGCAAGCCGTCCGTAAAGAGGCGCGATCCGGCCGACTTCACGCTCATAGGGTTCTAGATACTGTGCGTCGTCGGTCAGCAGAAAGCCGCGCTGGCTTGTTTCCACGAGTTGGAGCGAGTTGCGCAGGTTCACGGTTGCCGCACGCGCGATGCGCCACTGCGTCAACGTGTCCGAAATTCCCTCCGATCTCTGCGCGAGCCAGAACGTGGCGCCGACGATGGCCAACAAGGCGACCAAGCCGATCAGCAGGAACAATGCGCTGCTTCGCATAAATCGGGCACGGGAAATCGGCATGAAGCGTTGGTCCTTGAACAGCGCTTCCTTGATCGAAGACAGGCAAAGAAACCAGAGGAAAGTGTATTTCCGTTAAGATTTCTGCCGGTTCATCGTTTTAGCAGCAGGCTTGATCTAAGATGCCCGCCCGCTTGCTGCAAGCACTTCGGATACGAGCGTGCGCGTAATTGGACGTCTTTGTTCAAGAGCGGCGCGATCAATGTCTGCCACCACGCTCATCGCGGTGGCAAGCGAGCGTTCGATTCGCCGCGTGATGAACTGCACCACATGCGGCTCGATCTCGATCTGGCGGTCGGCAAAGAGCTTCGTCACAACAGCGTTCAGCAGCATGTCACCCGGTTCGCCAATCTGAACCACCGCAGCCGTCTTCAGGCGCGAGATGAGGTCGGGCAACGTGACGGTCCAGGCTGCAGGCAGAAGCCGCGCCGTCATCAACAGGGTGGCGCCGCCTGAGCGCACGGCATTGATGAGGTGGAACAAAGCGACCTGATCGAGCGGCATGCCATCGGCATCATCGAGGATGATCGCCTGTCCTCGTTCGGCGGCGTCGATCGCGCCTTGGTAATCCGCAGCCGCATCCGTCGCTTCGGCTTCCTCACAAAAGATCGAAAGGAGGTGCGACTTGCCCGAACCTGCCGGTCCTACGAGAAGCGCCAGGGGTGCTGCCCAGCGCGGCCAGTTGTCGATGAGGCTGAGCGCTGCGGCGTTCTCCTCGGATCCGACGAAGTGGTCGCGGCTTTGACCCGGGCGATGACCGAGGTCGAGGGGAAGTTGGCGGGCTCCAGACGGCATGGATCAGACGATCACCTGCGCCGTCTTCCCCTTGTAAAGCGGGGAAGCAAGATACCGCGCGACGGCAAAGCGCACGAGAACGCCAACCGCCGCCGCAGCCGGCACGGCGAGCAGCAGGCCGACGAAGCCGAACAAGGAGCCGAAGGCGAACAGTGCAAACATCAGCCAGACCGGATGCAGACCGACGCTCGATCCCACCAGCTTCGGCTGCAGGATGTTGCCCTCGATGAATTGACCGCCAAAGAAGATCGCCGCCACCAGCACCACCATTGGCCAGTCCGGCCAGAACTGAACACAGGCAACGCCGATAGAGAGAATAAGACCGACCAGCGAGCCAACATAGGGGATAAAGCTGATGAGGCCGGCAAAGAGGCCGATCAGCAGGCCGAAATTCAGCCCGACGACCGTCAGGCCGACGGCATACATGGCGCCCAGGATCAGGCACAGCGTACCCTGCCCGCGCACGAAGCCGGCGGTTGCGCTGTTCACGTCGCGGGCAAGCTGGCGAACGGTCTGGATGTGATCGCGCGGCACGCAACGGTCGATGCTGGCGATCATCCGGTCCCAATCGAGCAGCATGTAGAAGGCGACAACCGGCGTCACCACGAACAGGGCGACGACATCCACGATCGCCTTGCCGGAGTTCCACAGCGATTGCAGCAGCGTGGTGATAAAACCCGCACCTTGCGTGACCAGCCCGCTCAAGCCGTCGCGCAAGGCCGCCGGCTCGACGCCGAAATTCTCGCGCAGCCATTCGGGATCGAAGTCGGTGATCAGCATCTGCAGGTTGGTGATGTAGCCCGGAACATTGGAGATGAAGTCCGACAGCTGCGAGCTCAGCAGCGGCACGATGATGATCACCACCAGCACCACGGCCAGAAGGAAGCTGATCAGGATCACGATCGTGGCCATCAGACGCGACAATCCGAGCCGCTCCAGCCGGTCCGCGACTGGATCAAGGAAATAGGCCAGCGCCATGCCCGCCACGAAAGGCAGCAGGATCGAGCTGAAAACAACGAGAAAGGCGATGAAGCCCAGCAGCGCTGCGCCCCAGAACAGGGCCGCGCGGGCATAGCGCGTGTTCAGGCCGGCGGCCGCGCTTCCGGTGGCCAGAACAAGGTTGTCGGTCTCGATCGCGGTGGGCCGTTCGGAGGCGGATGCCTCAGCGGCCTGGCGGCTAGCCGTCGGAAAGATTGGATCTGCCATAACCGCTCATATGCCTCAGCCAGCCCACGAGATAGGCCGCCGCGGAAGCGACGGTCAAGGAGGCGGAGATATATATGAGGACAGTCCGCAAGGCACCAGCGTTCCAGCCCGATGCGAGTTCGGCCAGAACAACGAGGGCGAGCAGGATCTGGAAGGTCGTGTTGGCCTTGGAGACGAAGAGCGGCTTCATTTCCACGGGATTGCCCATCACGGTGGCCAGCATCACGCCCCCGATGATCAATGCATCACGCGAAACAGCCGTTACCACGACCCAAAGCGGTAATTCGCCGAGGAAACCCAGCACCACGAAGACGCAAACGAGAAGCAGCTTGTCGGCGATTGGGTCGAGATAAGCGCCAAGTTCGCTGCGCTGATCGAATGTGCGCGCGATAAAGCCGTCCACGCCGTCCGAAATGCCGGCCACCAGGAAGCCGACAAAGGCCCAGCCCATATTGCCGCCAAGCAGCGCCAGCACCACGCAGGGCACCAGGAAGAACCTGATCAGCGTTATGATGTTGGGGATCGTCACTCCGCTACTTTTGTCCTCACCGATTCTCAGGTTACCGGCCTCCTAGCACGTTGAAGCCTGTGGTCGAAGAGCGTGTCCAACTTGCGAGCGAAGCTGGTGCATGCGAAGAGCGCAAAAGCCGCGGCAAAACGGAGCGAAAGATCATGACGGGCGAGCAGGACAAGCTCACTTACGCGCAGGCGGGCGTTGATATCGATGCCGGCAATGCGCTCGTCGAGAAGATCAAGCCGATCGTCAAGTCGACGCGCCGCCCAGGCGCGGACGGGGAAATCGGCGGCTTCGGCGGCTTGTTCGACCTGAAGGCCGCCGGCTTCACCGATCCCGTGCTGGTTGCCGCCAATGATGGCGTCGGCACCAAGCTGATGGTGGCGATCGAGGCCGGCAAGCATGACACGGTCGGCATCGACCTCGTCGCCATGTGCGTCAACGATCTCGTTGTGCAGGCGGCCGAGCCCCTGTTCTTCCTGGATTACTACGCCACCGGCAAGTTGGAGCCGGATGAAGGTGCGGCGATCGTCGCCGGCATCGCCGATGGCTGCCGCCAGGCTGGCTGCGCGCTGATCGGCGGTGAAACCGCCGAGATGCCGGGCCTTTACCGCGAAGGCGAATACGACCTCGCGGGTTTTGCCGTCGGTGCGGCCGAGCGCGGTGCGCTGCTGCCCACCAACGACATCGTCGATGGCGACGTCATCCTCGGCCTGTCCTCCTCCGGCGTGCATTCCAACGGCTTCTCACTGGTTCGCAAGATCGTTGAGCGCAGCGGTCTTTCCTATTCCGACCCCGCGCCATTCGCCGAAGGCACCTCGCTCGGCGAAGCGCTGCTGACGCCGACGCGCATCTATGTTCGCCCGCTGCTCAACGCCATCCGCAACACCCACGGCATCAAGGCGCTGGCTCACATCACCGGCGGCGGCTTTCCCGACAACATCCCGCGCGTCCTGCCGCAGGATTATTCGGCCGAGCTCGACCTTGACACGATCGACGTGCCGCCGGTGTTCTCCTGGCTGGCTGAAGTCGGCGGTGTCGAGCCGAACGAGATGCTGCGCACCTTCAACTGCGGCATTGGCATGATCGCGGTGGTGGCAGCCGGTCAGGCCGCACAGGTCGCGGCCGTCCTCCAACAGGAAGGCGAGACCGTCACGCCGATCGGCCAGATCGTGCCGGCGCGCGAGGAGCGCGTCGTTTATCGCGGCACGCTTTCCCTATGAACGGATCACGAAAGCGCGTCGTCGTCCTGATCTCGGGGCGCGGCTCCAACATGCGGGCGCTGATCGAAGCCGCGCGTGACCCGGCCTACCCTGCCGAGATCGTCGGCGTCATCTCCAACCGCGCCAATGCCGCAGGCCTCGACTTCGCAGCAAAGTCGGGCATCCCCACGCGCGTCATCACCAAGGCTGATCATCCTGATTCGGCCGCGCAGGACGCCGCTCTGGAGCGCGCGCTGGCTGAGTTCGGCGCAGAGCTGATCTGCCTCGCCGGCTATATGCGGCTTCTGACCGAAAGCTTCGTTTCGCGCTGGAGCGGGCGGATGATCAACATCCATCCCTCTCTCCTACCTCTCTTCAAGGGCCTGCATCCGCATCAACAGGCGCTGGACGCCGGCGTTCGCTTGCATGGTTGCAGTGTTCACTTCGTGACGTTTGCCATGGATTCCGGGCCGATCATCGCACAGGCGGCGGTTCCCGTTCTGAGCGGCGATAATGAGGACAGATTGTCCGCTCGCACACTGGCTGCGGAACACAAGCTCTATCCCATCGCCCTCCGGCTTCTGGCCGAGGGCAAGGTGCGCATGGTCGGTGACAAGGCCGTCTTCAAGGTGGCCGAAACCAGCACCACGTCGATGCTGATCTCGCCGGATCTAGTTGAGCAAGGTCCCGACCTCGAGGCGCTCGCCCGTTCCACGCCCTGATCCATCTCCGGCTGCGCTGTCCACCTTGCGCAGCCAAACATGCGTGTCGTGAACCACGAGACCACCGTAAGGCGGCGGTGAATCGGCGCTGGTCAGCGTGTTGATGCCTTCGCCGTTCAGATGCGCCGAGTTCGGCCAAATGCCCTCGGCAATCACCACGCCCGACAGCACACCGTCGAACAGCTTGACGTGCAGCGCTACCTCGCCGCGACCATTGCCGATCTCGGCAACGTCCCCTTCGCCAAGATCGAGCTTGGCGGCATCCAGCGAGTTCAGCAGCAGCTCAGGCCGCCCTTCCCGCTTCAACGATCCCGGCGTTTCCGTAAAGCTGGAATTGAGGAACGACCGCGCCGGCGAAGTCGCCAGTCGGAACGGATGCGCCTCATCCGCGCCTTCGATCAGGTCGACATGATCGGGATAGGCTGGCAGGCGCGCGTAATCGCCTTGCGTGCCCATCGATTTCGGCGGCTTGTTGGGCGCCGGCGTGTTGATCCAATCCGGCCGGAAGCGGAACTTGCCGTCGGGATGACCGAAGCCGTTGACGAAATGCGCGTCTTCGAAGGGCGGCTGCATGTCCACGAAGCGTTTCTCCTGCAACTCAGCGAAGGAGCCGAGCCCGCGCTTGTCCAGCATGATGTCGATGTGCTGCCGCGCCGTGAGGCCGAAACCGGGTTTGTTGGCCACACCCAGCCGCTTCGCCAGTTCCTCGATGACATAAAGATTCGGACGCGGCCCGAGCGGCGGCTCGACCAGCTTTGGGCCAAGCGTCACATGCTGCTGCCCGCCGCCTTTGTAGATGTCGTCATGCTCCACGAACATGGTGGCCGGCAGCACGACATCGGCGAGCTTCGCTGTATCGGTCATGAACTGCTCGTGCACGCAGGTAAACAGGTCCTCGCGCAGGAAGCCCTGTTTCACCAGCCGCTGCTCGGGCGTCACATTTGCCGGATTGGTGTTCTGAATCAGCATGGCGGTGACTGGAGGCCCGTCATAAAGCGCCTCACGATCGCCGGTCAGGATGCGGCCGATCTTTGATTGATCGAGATGGCGAATGCCGGAAACGGCCATTTCACGCCCTTCGATCAGCCTTGTATCGAGCTTGAACACGCCGGAATTGGAGTGGAAGGCACCGCCGCCTTCATAAGCCCAAGCACCCGTCACGGCCGGGATCGACAGCGCCGCATGCATGTTGACCGCGCCGTTGCGCTGGCGCGAAAAGCCATAGCCCAGCCGGAAGAAGGTGCGCTTGGTCGTGCCCACCAGCCGCGCGAACGTCTCTATTTCGGCGACGCTGAGACCGGTAATCGCCGCAGCCCATTCGGGCGTGCGTACCCGCAGATGCGCTTCCAGCCCAGCCGGATCGTCCGTGTATTCAGCGAGAAAAGTGCGATCAGCCAGACCATCACGGAACAGCACATGCATCACGGCGCAGGCCAGCGCGCCGTCGGTGCCTGGCCGTAGGATGAGACCGAGATCGGCCTGCTTCATCGTTGCATTGTCATAGATGTCGATCACGACGATCTTGGCGCCGCGTTCCTTGCGGGCGCGTGTGGCGTGGGTCATCACATTGACCTGCGTGACCACGGCATTGGTGCCCCAGATTACCACGCAATCCGACTTCGCCATTTCGCGTGGATCGACACCCCGCAAGGCGCCTGCGCCCATCATCCAGCCAGTCCAGGCAAGGTTGGTGCAGAAGGAATCGAAAGTGTTGGAGTATTTCTTGGCGTGGCGCAGACGGTTGATGCTGTCGCGCTGCACCAGCCCCATCGTGCCGGCATAGTAATAGGGCCAGACGGTTTCGCTGCCGTGCTTGGCCTCGGCGGCCATGAACTTCTCGGCGACGAGGTCGAGCGCGGCGTCCCAGCTCGCTTCCTTCCAAGCGCCCTCGCCCTTTGCACCGGCACGGATCAGCGGCTTCAACAAGCGCTCGGGATGATGCACCCGCTCGGCATAGCGCGCGACCTTGGCGCAGATGACGCCGGCCGTGTAGCTGTTGTCCTTGGCGCCATAGAAACGGCCGACCTGCCCGTCGATGATCTCGACGCTCAAGGCGCAGGTCGAAGGACAGTCATGCGGGCAGGCCGAATGGCCGATCGTGGTGCGGACATGGGTGTTCATGCCGGGCAAACTAGCCGGTTTCGGTTCCGCCGTGTAGAGCGTGCGGTGACGAGGACGAACACATCTCATGAACTATCGACACGCTTTCCACGCCGGCAACTTCGCCGATGTCTTCAAGCATGCGGTGCTTGCGCGGCTGATCGAGTATCTGAAGCGCAAGGAAGGCGCTTTTCGTGTGGTGGATACCCATGCAGGCATCGGCCGCTACGACCTGCAAGCCAGCGAAGCGACGCGCACCGGCGAGTGGCAAGGCGGTATCGCGCGGATTGCGGAAGCGCGCTTCAAGCCTGAAGTCGAAGCTTTGCTCGCGCCTTATCGCTCGGCGGTCGATGCACTGAACCCGAATGGCGGGCTACGCTTCTATCCCGGCTCCCCGCTCGTCACGCGCCACCTCCTGCGCAAGCAGGATCGATTGTCCGCACTGGAATTGCATCCTGAGGATGCAGAAACGTTGCGCACTGTCTTTGCCGGGGATCATCAGGCACGCGTTATCGAACTCGACGGGTGGCTCGCCATGGGCGCGCATCTGCCGCCGAAGGAGAAGCGCGGTCTGGTGCTGATCGACCCGCCCTTCGAGCAACCGGGTGAGTTCGAGCGGATGGCGGAAGCGCTAGCTACGGCGCATCGTCGCTGGCCGGGTGGGATCTACGCTTTCTGGTATCCGATCAAGGATCTGGCGGCTGTGAACCGCTATCGTGAGAGCCTCGCCGGACTAGGCATTCCGAAGATCCTGGACACCTGGCTGACGATTCGTGGCTCCACAGACGAGGCCGGCTTGATCGGCAGCGGCATGGCGATCATCAACCCGCCTTTCACGCTTGAACAAGAGCTGGCCACCTTGCTGCCGGCGCTGTGTCAATGCCTTGCCGAGGATAAAGGTGCGTCTTCCGGGACACGGTGGCTTGCCGGCGAACATGGTTGAGCTTGTTCTAAGGCACCGCTTGACCTGACCGGCTTGACCGGGCAAGTGCGGTGCAGGACACTCAACTCAACGTTTCAGCATCGCGGAGCTTCCAATGGCGCGTGGTTCGTTTCTCCTCAAGGCAGCGGCTGTCTTGGCAGTCAGCCTGGCGAGCCTGGGCGCGCCGGCCGTGCAGGCTGCCGATTACATCCAGGAAATGCCTGCCGACGCCGGCTTCTGCATGGATACCGGCGTTCTCGGCCGCATCCAGTCCAAGTTCCAGCATCAGGTCACGCACGTACCGAACCTGCCGAATGTCGCGATCACCGACTTCCAGGACATCACGCTGCGCCGCTGGCTGCCGGCCGTTCCGGAAGAGCGTCCTATTGCGCGTCTCTACTGCGGCGCGACGGTGAGCCTGTCGGACGGCCATCAGCGCAAGATCTGGTATCTGGTGGAAGAAGGCATGGGTCTTGCCGGCACCGGCTACAATGTCGAGTTCTGCGTGGACGGCTTCGATCGCTGGAACGTTTATAGCGGTGCTTGCCGTATTCTGCGGTGACGGGCCTGCGTTTCGGGCTCTGCCTGGCAGCCACCCTTCTTCTTTCGGCATGCCAGCCGCCTGAATCATCCGGCGAGGCTGATGCCTCCCCTTCTCCGAGTGCCAACGCGATCCCGCAAGGCACCGGCTTCGACTTCTATGTTCTCAGCGTATCCTGGTCGCCCAGTTACTGCCAGGCAGAAGGCGATCAGGCGAATCGGCAGCAATGCGGCCGGCGTGATCCGCATGGCTTTGTTGTTCATGGTCTGTGGCCGCAATTCGAGCGCGGCTATCCTGAGTCCTGCAAGAGCAGCGAACCGGATCGCGTTCCGGACTCGCTCGTCGCCGAATATCGCGACCTCATTCCTTCAGCCGGCCTGATCGGTCATCAATGGCGCAAGCATGGATCTTGCAGCGGCTTGTCGCAAGCCGATTACCTTGCGACCGTTCGTTCTGCTCGCGAAAGAATCAATATCCCCAATGACTTGGATGGTGGTACGCAGCCTGTGTCTCCCCAGGCGATCGAGGATGCGCTGGCAGCGGCAAACCCTGGTTTAAACGCACGCGACATGGCGGTGACGTGCAAGGCGGGGCTGATCCGCGAGGTCCGCATTTGCCTCACCAAAGACAATCTGGACTTTCGCGCCTGCCCCGAAATCGATCGGCAAGGCTGCTCGCGACCGGCTTCGATGCCCGAGGCGCGCTGAGTTTTTGTTCAACCGATTGTCGGAGATTGTATGCCTAAGATCCTGTTTTCCAACGCTTCTCCTTACAGCGCCAAGGTCCGGATGGCGGCGCATCAGGCGGGCATCGCGTTTGAATCGGTGGCTACCGAAACCAGCACACCGCCCGAGTCGCTGCTTGAGGCCAATCCGCTTGGCAAGATCCCGGTGTTCATTCCCGACGGTGGCAGCGCGATTTATGACAGCCGCGTCATCACCCAATATCTAAATCGCGAAAGCAAGGGTTCGCTGTTTCCACGCAATGGAATCAAGCGCTTAGAAGCCGAGCAGATGGAGGCTTTGTGCGATGGGATCTGCGATGCGGCGCTGGCGCATGTTTATGAGCGGCGTATGCGGCCGGAGGAACTGGTGCATCAGCCCTGGCTTGATCGGCAGTGGGACAAAGCCGAGCGGGCGCTCGATCTTTTGAACGGCCAGACCATCAGCCTGCCGACGAAAGTGCATGCCGGGCATCTCGCGCTGCGGGCCACACTGGCCTACCTCGCGCTGCGATTTGAGGGGAAATGGGAGAAAAAAAGGGGAAAATTGATCCGGTGGGCGGACCGTTTTGACCGGAAATTTCCAGAATTGGCGGCGTATCTTCCGAAAAGCTGATCGTTTTTTCCGATTTCAGGCACAAAAAAGCCGGGCACTGAGCCCGGCTTTTTCGTTGGATGGATGCGAAGCTTAGAACTTCACACCGAGACCGACGGACACCTTGTGGTCCTTGGTGCCAACGTCCTGAGCGAAGCCGCCCGTGTTGAACGTGTCGTCCGTGAGGTCGGTATAGCGATACTCGACGCGGCCGAAGACCTGGTCGGTCAGCTTGGCATCGACGCCGGCGCCGACGGTGTAGCCGAGCAGGGTCTGCTTGTCGTTGCCGAGTTCGTTCGACACTTCGACGCGCTCAGCAGCGCCACCAGCCGTACCATAGATCAGGACGCGGTCGGTCGCTGCAACGCCAACGCGAGCGCGGATCGAGCCGTTCAGGCCGCCTTCGACCTTCTGGCCGCCAGCCGAACCGTCAACGCCGCTGTAACCAACGTCGCCTTCAACACCGTAAACGAGGTTGTTGGTCTGCCAGTTGTAACCGGCGAAGCCCGAACCAGCGAAACCGTCGGTGTCAGCTTCCGGACCAACGAGGCCGTTGGAGCGGCCTTCGAAGCCGTAGGAAGCCACGGCACCAGCGTAGGCACCAGCCCACGAAGCAACCGGGAGGGTTTCCATAGCAACCGGTGCCGGCGGCTCTTCCATGATGACGTCAGCTGCCTGGGCGGAAGCGGCAGCGAACAGGGCTGCAGCACCGGCGAGAACCGCAACGGAGCGGCCGTACTTCTTGGTCAGGTTCATTTTCGTACTCCTTGTACACAGGGACCCGCTTGGGACGGATCCAACCACTGTGGGTGTCAAGAGCGACGCTAGAACGCCGTCTGTGCCCTACGAGAATGAAAATGGTCGCGAAATGCGGCTGAACAAGACCCCAAAAACGAAGTTTCCCTGTCAGCAATGTGGCAGAAAAGTGATGTTGCTGCACCGCAACAGACGGGTCAAAAGTTTAATAAAATCTTATGCTTAGGATTTTGCCGGCAAGCATGGTAACCATTTGGTTGAACTGCTGAGAAGGCCTATATTCCGGCTTCGCGTGCGAGTCACGCATGTCGTTTCAACCAAGCTCACCAAGGTCTCAGACTCATGACAGCATTGCCCGTCGCCTTGATCACCGGCGGCGCCCGCCGGATCGGCCGAGCAATCGCCCTCGACCTCGCCGCACACGGACACTGCGTCGTCATCCACTGCAATCACTCGCATGAGGACGCTGACGACCTCGTTGCGGAAATCATTAAAAATGGCGGCAAGGCCGCGATTGTCCGCGCCGACTTGAGCGACACCGATGCGCTGGACGGACTTGTCACCGAGGCTGCGCGCTGTTTCGGAACTCTGGGCCTTCTCATCAACAATGCGTCGATCTTCGAGGAAGACAGCGCGCAGACCTTCGACTGGGATACCTGGGACAAGCATTTTGCGGTTCACGCCAAGGCGCCAGTGCAGCTGGCCCGCGCCTTTGCGCGGCAGCTCGGTGCGGATGGCGAGGGCTTGATCGTCAACATCATCGACCAGCGGGTGTGGCGGGCGACGCCGCGCTTCTTTTCTTATACGCTGTCGAAGTCCGTTCTTTGGACCGCAACTCAGACGCTGGCGCAGGCCTATGCGCCTCGTATCCGGGTCAATGCGATCGGGCCCGGCCCGACCTTGCCGAACAGCCGACAGGATCAGGCCGACTTCGATGCGCAGGTTGCAGCGCTGATTCTGGAGCGTGGTCCGGATCTCGGCGAGTTCGGCGCAACCATCCGTTATCTCTGGCAGGCACGTTCGGTGACCGGGCAGATGATTGCGCTGGATGGCGGGCAGCATCTTGCCTGGCAGACGCCGGATGTCGTGGGGATCCCGGAATGAGTACGGGACATCCGAAAGTCGTTTCGCATCAGGCGGTCTGGTCGGCGAAGCCGCGATTCAAATGCTGGTTAAACGTCTGCCGAACGCGCCCGGCGTTTACCGCATGATGAATGCGGCAGGCGACGTGCTTTATGTCGGCAAGGCGCGCAACCTGAAGAAACGCGTGACGGCTTACGCGCAAGGCCGCTACCACACCAACCGCATCGGCCGGATGGTGCGCGAAACAGCGGCCATGGAATTCGTGATCACGCGAACCGAGATCGAGGCGCTTCTGCTTGAAGCGAATCTGATCAAGCGCTTGCGGCCGCGTTTCAATGTTCTGCTGCGCGACGACAAGTCGTTTCCCTACATCATCCTGACCGGCGACCATCCCGCACCCGGCATCTTCAAGCATCGCGGCGCACGCTCGCGCAAAGGCGATTATTTCGGACCCTTTGCCTCGGCCGGGGCTGTTGACCGTACGATCAACGCCCTTCAGCGCGCCTTCTTGCTGCGCACCTGCACCGACTCGACGTTCGAAAGCCGGACGCGGCCCTGTTTGTTGCATCAGATCAAGCGCTGTTCCGGCCCTTGCACGGGCGAGATCGATGAGGCCGGCTACAAGGAGCTGGTATCGGAAGCGAACGGCTTCCTTTCTGGGCGCAGCCAAAGCGTCAAGGCGCAGATCGCAGCGGCGATGCAGGATGCCTCCGCCGATCTCGATTTCGAGCGCGCCGCGATCTATCGCGACCGCTTGAGTGCGCTGAGCCATGTGCAGAGCCATCAGGGTATCAATCCGGCTTCCGTGGAAGAAGCAGACGTGTTCGCCATTCATGGCGAAGGCGGGCAGACCTGTATCGAGGTGTTCTTTTTCCGAACCGGCCAGAACTGGGGCAACCGGGCCTATTTCCCGAAGGCCGATCCGGCGATCGAACTCAATGAAGTGCTGGGCGGGTTTCTCGCTCAGTTTTATGAGGACAAGCCCTGCCCGCGCATGATCCTCCTTTCGCAGGAAGTGGAAGAACAGCCGCTGCTGGAAGAAGCCCTTTCGACGCTGGCCGGTCGTAAGGTTTCGATTTCGGTGCCGCAGCGGGGCGAGAAGAAGGAACTGGTTCAGCACGCCTTGCAGAATGCACGTGAGGCGCTCGGCCGTCGGTTGGCGGAAACCTCTTCGCAGGCGCGGTTGCTGGAAGGCGTGCAGAGCGTGTTCAAGCTCGAGCGCAAGCCGCGCCGCATCGAGGTTTATGACAACTCACACATCATGGGCACGAGTGCTGTCGGCGCGATGATTGTGGCAGGGCCGGAAGGCTTCATCAAGAATCAGTATCGCAAGTTCAACATCCGCTCGACCGAAATCACGCCGGGCGACGATTTCGGCATGATGCGCGAAGTGATGGAGCGCCGTTTCGGACGCTTGATCAAGGAAAACGGCATCCCCGATCGCACGGTCGCGCCTGATGCGTCCGATGAAGACGAGGCCGTGCCGGCTTGGCCGGACGTCATCCTGATCGATGGCGGCGAAGGTCAGATGACGGCGGTTCGCAAGATTTTGGCCGATCTCGGCATTTCGGATGCGGTACATGCGATCGGCGTGGCCAAGGGCATCGACCGTGAGGCGGGACGCGAGCGCTTCATGATGGAGGGACGGCCAAGCTTCACCCTGCCTGTGCGTGATCCCGTGCTTTATTTCCTGCAGCGACTGCGCGACGAGGCCCACCGCTTTGCCATCGGCGCGCATCGCACGCGGCGCAAGAAGGACTTCGTGCGCAATCCGCTGGATGAGGTGGCTGGCATCGGACCGGGCCGCAAGCGGGCGCTTCTGCACCACTTCGGCACCGCGAAGGCAGTCAGCCGCGCAGCGATGGAAGACCTGATGGCGGTGGACGGCATTTCGGAGTCGATTGCCCGCACCGTGTATAATCATTTCCACGAAAAAGGATAAGCGGGGGCTGGCCTATTAAAGATCGGGGCAAAGATCGCGGCGGGGCGCTTGCCCCGGCTCTCAATTTGCCGCATTTGAACCGCCAACAATCAAGCTCGCGCTAAAGAAGGCTTCGAGACTCATACCATGGCAAGCCGCCGGGCCTTCAACATTCCGAACCTTCTGACTTACAGCCGCATCCTCTGCGTGCCGTTGATCGTGCTTTGCTTTTTCTTCGAAGGCCGCCTGCAATCAAGCGATCTTGCGCGCTGGTCGGCGCTCTTCCTGTTCATTCTGGCGAGCGTGACGGATTACCTCGACGGGTATCTGGCGCGGATCTGGCAGCAGACTTCCAATATCGGCAAGATGCTCGATCCGATCGCCGACAAGCTGCTGGTTTCGGCCTGCCTGCTCCTGTTGGCGGCCGATTCGGACGGTACGATCGCAGGTTGGAGCTTGTGGGCGGCGATCATCATTCTGTGCCGCGAAATCCTGGTTTCAGGTCTGCGGGAATATCTCGCCGCGCTGAAGGTGAGCGTGCCGGTGACGCAGCTCGCCAAATGGAAAACGACGCTGCAAATGTTTGCCATTGCCTTCCTGCTGGCGGGACCAGCGGGCGACAAGCTCGTTCCCTACATCACCCAGATGGGCATCGTGCTGCTCTGGATTTCCGCAATTCTGACCCTTTATACCGGCTATGACTATTTCCGAGCAGGTGCCAAACACATCATCGACGAGTAGGCCGGTGAAACTGGTCTACTTCGCCTGGGTCCGCGAGCGGATCGGCGTGGCGGAGGAAGAGGTGGCAATCCCCTCCTCCGTTGTCACTGTTCGCGACCTTCTTCATTGGCTGAAGGATCGCGGCGAAGGCTATGAGCATGCGCTGCAGGTTCCCGATGTCATTCGCGTTGCGCTGGACCACGAACATGCCGAGCATGACGAGCTGATCGGCAATATCAGCGAGATCGGGCTGTTTCCGCCTATGACGGGAGGCTGATCGTTATGGCGATCAAGCCCGTCATTCGCGTTCAGCGGGACGATTTCGACATTGCCCGCGAGATCGAGCTGGCCACGGCCGGGCATCCCGGGATCGGTGCGGTCGTGACCTTCTCCGGCATCTGCCGTGATGATGGAGGGTCGCTGGCAGCTCTAGAGCTCGAGCATTATCCCGGCATGGCGGAACGAGCGATCAACGAGATTGCGCTTCAGGCCGCGGAGCGCTGGCCATTGCAGGCGATAACCGCGATCCATCGCTATGGCCGCGTTGAACCAGGCGAAAACATCGTGCTGGTGCTGGCGGCCTCGGCGCATCGGCAGGCTGCGTTTGATGGCGCGGCGTTCTTGATGGACTTCCTGAAATCCAAAGCGCCGTTCTGGAAAAAGCTGATTGCAGCCGATGGCAGCGATGGTGGCTGGGTGGACGCCAAGGAAAGCGACGACGAGGCCCTGCAGCGCTGGTCTGCCGCGGAAGGGTTCGAGCGTTCATAAAAAAGCCCGGCATGTAGCCGGGCTTTTCGCATTCAGCAGCTGTAAAAATCAGCCGACGACTTCGGTCTGCGAGAACCAGTAGGCGATCTCGATCGCAGCCGTTTCCGGGGCGTCCGAACCGTGAACTGAGTTTTCGCCGATCGACAGTGCATGCACCTTGCGGATCGTGCCTTCGTCGGCATTGGCCGGGTTGGTGGCGCCCATGATTTCGCGGTTCTTCAGGATGGCATTTTCGCCTTCCAGAACCTGAACCACCGTCGGACCAGCCGACATGGACTCAACCAGCTCGCCGAAGAACGGACGATCCTTGTGCACGGCGTAGAAGCCTTCGGCTTCGCGGCGGCTCATCCAGACGCGGCGCGATGCGACAACGCGCAGGCCGGCATCTTCCAGCATCTTGGTGATCGCGCCGGTGAGGTTGCGCTTGGTCGCATCCGGCTTGATCATCGAAAAAGTACGCTCTACCGCCATGGTCCTGTTGTCCTGTGCTTGGGGGTTCGGGAGGTGGGCGTCCTATACAGAGCGCCCTCCCTGTTGCCAAGCCTTGGTGCCAAGCCTTGGCGCTGCTCAGGCTGCGGCGGGCACGCTGGCGCCGAGGCCTTCGTGCAATTGGAGACAGCGCTCGAACCAGCTTTGCACCGGATCATCGGCAGCAAGGAACCCGTAAGGCGAGATGACGCGCGCCCATTGCAGCGCGCCGAACACGATGTAATCGCAGAACAAGGGCGTGTTGCCGCCGATAAAGGGCTGGTCGCTCAGCATGGTGCGCAGCGGTGCCAAGCCGGCGCGGAAGGTTTCGAGCCGGTCGTCGCGGCCAACTGGCACCTCTTCCAGCGGTTTGTTGAAGCGAGCTTCGCGGGTCTTGCGGAAGTGCGCCTGATCGGCGGGCTCCAAACGATCGTAGATGTCCATCAGCGCCGATGTCGCGATGAAAGGATGCACGGTGAGGAACGACCAGCGCTCGATGAAACGCGCCATCGCCTCGCCGCCGGGACCACCGAACAAAGTGGGGCGATGGGGATAGGTGTGTTCGAGGTAGAGCGCGATGGCGAAGCTATCCGAGACGATCGTGTCGCCGTCCCGGATCACCGGGACGATCTGCGATGCGCCCTCTTCCACCGCTGGGATGGCCGTGAAGGGCGTGGGGATGCTCTCGAACGACAAGCCCTTATGCGCCAGTACCATCTTCACCTTCCAGCAATGCGGGCTGAAAGGACGGGAATGATCCTTGCCGACGAGATCATAAAGCTTAATGGACAAGGCAACACCTCCGGGACTCAAAGCGCCCCGCAACGCTGCATCAGAAAGGCGAGCGATGAAACAGGAATTCCAGATGTTCGCTGCGTATAACAACTGGGCGAACCGGGCGATCTACGATGCAGGCGCGGCCTTGTCCGACGACGAGTTCACGCGCGACACCGGCGTTTTCTTTCATTCGTTGTGCGGCACGCTGAACCACATCCTGGTGGCCGACCGCATCTGGCTGAAGCGCTTTACGGGCCGTGGCGAAGCGCCGGCTGCTCTCAACACGATCATCCATCCGAACTTCGCGCCGCTACGGATCGCGCGCGACGCCGAGGACAAGCGGATTTCGGACTGGATCAACGGTCTGGACGAGGCGGATTTCGCAGGGCGCTTTTCGTATACGACCGTGACCGACATGCGCACCATCAGCCAACGGCTGGCTCCGGCACTGTACCACTTCTTCAATCACCAGACACATCATCGCGGCCAGGCGAGCGCCGTTCTGACCATGCTCGGCCAGCCTGCGCCCAATCTCGACCTCATCAGCTTCCAGCGCGGCGAAGGCCGGCCCTTTGCTTGAGCACCATCAGTAAAGCTGCAAGTCGTCGTTAAGGTGTACGTAAAGCATGCTTACAGGAGGCGCGAAACGTTTCCTGTACCCGCGCGTCTTTGCTTTCGAGGTCGGAGAAACCGGCCAAGCAAATTCAAAGGAACGGGAAATGGTTATGCGTACGAAGACTTTCGCTTCCTCCGTTTTCGGTGGACTTTTGTTGATCTCGGCTGCTTATCCGGCGGCCGCCCTCGATGTCGGCGCAAGCGTCGGCGGCGTGGGTGTTGGCGCCTCGGTGGGTGGTGACGGCATCGGTGCCGGCGCATCCGTCGGTGGCGCCGGTGGCATCG
>NZ_DAMBUH010000043.1:16463-27612 GCF_032053605.1 Tianweitania sp. | reverse complement strand
GGCTTCCAGCGCCAGCTTGCTGCGGGCGGCCAGCACCAGACGCACGCCGCGCTTGGCGAAGGCTTCCGCCGTTGCCTGGCCGATGCCGCTGCCTGCACCGGTGATGACGACGACGGAACCTGAGAGATTGTGCCTGGCCATGCGGAGCCTCCTTGTTGCCGTCGATAACCGGCAGGGCATCAGGCTGTTCCCACGCCGTGCGAACTCAGGCTTGAACTCTGAGTGAAGCCGGCGCCGGAAACGCGCCGATCAGGCTGCTACAACAAGCAGGCTGGAGGTCTGCACGCGATTGCGGCCTTCGTTCTTGGCGGCGTAGCAGGCGCGGTCGGCCCGCTCGAGCAGCGCTTCGAACCGCTCCGGCGTTCCCGCGCAGATCGCGACGCCGATGGACACGGTCGCGGCAATATCGCAGTCCGGCGTGCGGATCGGTTGGGCGTTCAAACCGCGGCGAATGCTTTCCGCCAGGCGTGAAGCCAGCCTGGCGGAGGTGTGCGGCATCACAATGCAGAATTCCTCACCACCGATGCGGGCGGCCAGGTCACTGGCGGCGATGTGATCGCGCAGAAGCGCTGCGAAATGCTCGAGAACGAGATCGCCGCAAGCGTGGCCGTGACGGTCGTTGACCGCTTTGAAATGGTCGAGATCGAGCACGATGATCGCGGTGCCGGGCTGCACATCGCGGTTGCCCAGCCGGTCAAACAGGGCGCGACGGTTGAGAAGACCGGTCAGCGGGTCCGTCATGGAGGCATATTGATGGCGCCGCGCGATGCGCGTCTGGTTCAAGGCCAGCGAAATGGCGCCGATGCCGGTGATGCCGATGATCGCCATGATGGAGTTAAGGTCTTCGGCCCAGTTGGACGGGCGCGTGGTGAGAACCAGCTGCCCGTCGGCGATCAACGGGACGCAGCAGAGAAGGAAGGAGGCTGCGGTGGCAAGATAAAGCACGGCATTGATCGCCATCGGCAAAGGCGCCTCAGCTCGCCCGGCCCAGGATTGCGCCCCCGACATTACCAACAGGATCGCGATCGCAACATCGGCCACGATGGTCGCGAGCCCGGACAGCCCTGACGCGAAAGCGACCAGCGTCGGCAGCACCATGATTATGCCGAGCATCGCGATGCGACCCCAGAAGGCCCGGCTTAAGCGAAACTGCCTCCCGCCGGCGTACACCAGAACAAAGCCCAGGATCAGGAAGACAAAGGACGCGCATTGAACCGCTGGATCATAGTCATGATCAAGCAAGCCGAACAGGACGACGCCCACAACAAGCAGCGCCATGGCGGCCGACCAGGTCAGCAGGAACCGATCCGACCGCGCGGTGATCCAGCTCAACAATAAGGTCACGCTTAAAGCTGCGCCTGAAAAGCCAATTGCCACCAGAAGGGAATACTGATCGAGAAGCATATCCGCCGAGTTACCAGTCTGGGGCAGCAGTAAATTCTGTAGCACGAAATCAGTATGAAAGCGGAAGCGTTCGCTGTGTCCGGAAAGCTATCGCATGACATGGTGACCAGAAGTTGAACAAGCAGGGCGATACTACAATCGGCGCGCTGTTCTAGTAAAACACGGCAATGCGGCGGTCTTCGATGTCGTGGATGTCGATTTGCGTTTCGAAGATGCCGGTCAGCACCTCCTTGCGCATCACCGCTTCCGGCGTTCCCTGGAACGCGACCTCGCCGGCGCGCATGGCGACGATGTGGTCGGAATAACAGGAGGCGAAGTTGATGTCGTGCAGTACCAGCACGACCGTCTTGCCGAATTGGTCGGCGGCACGGCGCAAAAGGCGCATCATGGCGCTGGCGTGGCGCATGTCGAGGTTGTTGAGGGGCTCGTCGAACAGGGCGTAATCCGTATCCTGGCACAGCACCATGGCAACGAAAGCGCGCTGGCGCTGGCCGCCGGAGAGTTCGTCGAGGAAGCGGTCGGCGAGCGGCTGAAGGTCAAGAAAACCGAGGGCTTTTTCGACATGAGCGCGATCGTCCACCGTGGGCCGGTCGCGCGAATAGGGGTAGCGGCCGAAGGCGACGAGATCGCGAACGGTGAGGCGCGCGGTCATGTGATTGTCTTGGCGCAGGATCGACAAACGGCGCGCCAGAACGTCGCTCTTGGTGGTGGTGACATCGAGACCGTCCACCAGCACGCGGCCGCGATCCATCGGCAGGAGGCGGCTGATCATGGACAAAAGCGTGGATTTGCCGGCGCCGTTCGGGCCGATGATCGAGGTGATGCCGCCTCTTGGCAGCGCCAAAGACACGCCTTTCACCACAATGGCGTCGCCATAGGCCTTCTGAACGTCGTTGATCTCGATCATCGCGTTGCGCCCCGCAGAAGTAGGGTGAGGAAAACCAGCCCGCCGACAAATTCGATGATGATCGACAGCGCCGAGTTGAACCCGAACACGCGCTCCAGGACGAGCTGTCCGCCGACAACGCAAAGGATCGCGAGGCAGACAGCGGCCGGCAGGATCAGGCGGTGTTGGTGGCTGGGAATGAGTTGATAGGCGAGGCTGGCCACCAGCAGTCCGAAAAAGGTGACGGGGCCGACCAGCGCGGTCGAAACGGATACCAGCACGGCGACGATCACCAGGATGATCGAGACGGTGCGCCGATGATCGACACCGAGATTGATCGCGGTGTCGCGGCCGAGCGCCAGCACGTCGAGCGTATGGAGGATGCGCCAGCCGGCAAGGCTGGCCAGCCCGATCAGCACGGCGGAAACGGCGAGCAGGTTGGTGTCGGCGGTGTTGAAGCTCGCAAACATCCGGTCCTGCAGAACGAGGAACTCGTTGGGATCGATGATGCGCTGCAGGAAGCTGGTGATCGAGCGGAACAGGATGCCGAACACCACGCCGACAAGCAGCAGCAGATGCAGGCTGCGGCGTTCGCCGGCAAACAGCCAGCGGTAGAGGATGCCGGAAAACACGACCATGACAGCGACTTCGCCAAGGAAGAGCCAGCGGGGGTCGATCACCGAGACGCGGTTGGCGCCGAGCGTGAAGACCATCACGGTCTGGATCAGAATATAAAGCGCATCGAAGCCCATGATGGAGGGCGTGAGGATACGGTTATTGGTGACGGTCTGGAACAGGATCGTGGAGACGGCGACCGCATAAGCCACCAGTACGATCGCAGCGAGTTTCGCGCCGCGAAAGGGCAGAATGAAATCCCAGCGGCCATTGGCGCCGATCGTCATGAAGCCGATCATGACGAACAGGGTGAGCACTCCGAGGATCAACAGGATCGTACGCGCGGGCAGCGATTTACGGCGGGTGGCGATATCAAGCGACACGGGCGTTCTTCCGAAGCAGAAGATAAAGGAAGAAGACGCTGCCGACCACGCCGACGACTGTGCCGATCGGCACTTCGTAGGGGTAAAGGATCAGACGCCCGACGATATCGCAGGCCAGAACGAAACCTGCGCCGAGTGTTGCCACCCAGGGTAGCGAGCGCTTGAGATTGTCGCCGAGCATCATCGAGACGACGTTGGGGATGATCAGGCCGAGAAACGGGATCATGCCTACCGTGACCACCACGACCGCCGTCACCATGGACACGATGGCGAGGCCGAGCGCGACGATGCGGCGATAGTTCAGGCCGATATTGGTGGTGAAGTCATCGCCCATTCCGGCCACCGTGAAGCGCCCGGCGGCGATATAGGCGACCACGGTGAGCGCGAACGAGATCCACAGAAGTTCATAGCGGCCACGTAAAACACCGGAAAAATCGCCGCTGGTCCAGGCGCCTAGCGATTGCAGCATGTCGAAGCGGTAGGCGAAGAAGGTCGACACGGCATTGATCACGCCGCCCAGCATGATGCCGACCAGCGGCACGAGCAGGATCGAGTGAAGCGGAATGCGTCTGATGATTGCGAGAAAGAGCGAAGTGCCGGCCATGGCGAAGGTGGCGGCAACTGCTGCCTTGGCGATCACGGGCAGGCCGGGCGCGAACAGCATCACGGTGAGAATGCCGAGCGTGGCGGATTCCACCGTGCCGGCCGTGGACGGTTCCACGAAGCGGTTGCGCGCCATCATCTGCATGATCGTGCCGGCCACCGCCATGCCGGCGCCCGCCAGCACAAGGGCAATGGTACGCGGAATGCGGCTGATCAGGAGAACCTGAAGCGCTCGGCCGTCATCGCCGAACAGGGTTGTGAGTGACACGTCACTGACGCCGACGAACAGGCTGGCAAAAGCCAGGAGCGGAATCGATAGGGCGCAAAGCACGAGGGGTGCTTGGCTCCAGTCTCTGCTAGCTCGCGGCATGGCTATCCAAATGGGCATTGAAGAAGGGAATGCGGAAACGGCCTTGCCGCGCCGAGGTGCGGAAAGGCCGGTTTCAAATGGAACTCCGAACCGTGTCCGGAGCGATGGTTCGCTTCGGCGTTACTGCTTGCGCAGCGCCTTCGCAACCTGTTCGGCATCCGCCTTCAAGGCGCTGACGCCGCCGCCGACGAGATACCAGTTGCTGGGGTTGAGATAGACAACCTGGTTGTTTTTCCAGGCGTTGGTCTGGTTGACGAGATCGTTGTCCAGGAACTGCGCGGCGGCCTGGCCTTCACGGCCGATTGCCGCATCGCGATCGATCACGAACAGCCAGTCCGGGTTGGTTTCGAGGATGAACTCGAAGGAGATCGGCTGACCATGGCCGGCTTCGGTCGACAGGTCTGTGCGGGCCGGCTCGACGCCGAAATCCCCATGCAGAACGCCGAAGCGGGAACCTGGTCCATAGGCGCTCATCTTGCCGCCGGTGGTCAGAAGCAACAGACCCTTGCCGGCCTTGGATGAAGCTTCCTTCACATCGGCCAGTGCGGCATCCAGTTCGGCGATCTGCGTCTTGGCTTCCGCGTCCTTGCCGAACAGCCGGCCGAGCGTTTCCACATTCTTGCGGACGCTGTTGACGAAATCCTTCTGGTCGGTCGACAGGTCGATTGTCGGCGCAAGCTTGGCGAGGTCGGCATATTTTGCGCGCGAGCGGCCGCCGACGATGATCAGGTCGGGCGCTGCTGCATTGACCGCTTCAAAGTCCGGCTCGAACAGGGAGCCGATCTTCGGGTAATCGGCACCTTCATATTTCTTGAGATGGGCCGGCAGGGTCGCGGTCGGAACGCCCTGAACTTCGACGCCGAGCGCATCGAGATTGTCGAGCGAGGCGACGTCAAAAACGAGGACCTTCTTTGGCGTTGCGGCAAGCTTGGTCGTGCCCTGAGCGTGCTCGATCGTGATTTCCTGCGCCAGAACAGGAGATGCGAAGGCGAAGGCAAGGGCGCCGGTCAGGGTTGCTGCAAGAAATGTGCGGCGTGTCGTCATGTCGTGCGGTCTCCTCGATCGCTCAGAAGTTCGTGGTCAGGCCGACCCAGAAGCGACGGCCTTCCATGGCGGTGTTGTAGTCGGTGGCGTCGATCTTTTTGTCGAACAGGTTGTAAACGGCGCCACGGAAGGTGGCGCGGTCATCGACCGAATAGGAAAAGCCGACATCGACGGTGGTGTAGTCGTCATATTTGCGGCCGGCGGCGCCGTTGATCAGCACGGGCGTGCCGTTGGTGCCCAGACGCGCGCCGCCGTTGATTTCCTCGCCATGGTAGTTGAGCGAGGCCCAGGTCTCCCAGCCTTCCCACGGCAGAACGTAGTCGGCGCGCAGGTTCGCCATATGCTCGGGCGTGCGGGCCAGCGGGTAGCCGGCGTAGTCGCCCGTTTTCTGCTCGGAGTCCGTGTAGGTGTAGCTGCCCCGCAGCGAGAGCGAGTCGGTGGCGTCCCAGGTAGCCGTCAGCTCGACGCCCTGGATCGTCGCGTCGTCGATGTTGTAGTTGTACCAAAGGCGGTAGTTGGGATCTTCGTCCCAGCGGATCGGCCGGCCAGCTGCATCGAGAACCAGCGCGTTGGTAATCTTGTCCTTGAAGTCGGTGTAGAAGTAGGTCGCGCCGAGTGTCACGCCGGCATAAGAGTCCCAGATCGCACCGAGTTCATAGCTGGTGCTGGATTCGGCCTTCAGATCCGGATCGGCAATGATGACGCCGCAAGTGCCGTTCGGACCATAGGAGCAACCTGCGCCGCCCGTCGTATAGGCATAGCCTGGCGAGATGTTGCGGATGTCGGGTGCCCGGAAGCCGGTGGACACGCCGCCCTTGATCGTCACCTGATCGGTCGGGTTCCAGACGCCGTAAAGGCGCGGACTGAGCTGTGCGTCATAGAGTTCGTGCTTGTCGTAGCGCAAACCGCCTTGCAACGTGAATGTGTCGGTGAGCGCCCAGGAATCTTCGGCAAACAGTGCGTATTGCGTGACCTGGAATTCTTCATCGACGCCTGTGCGACGACCTGGATTCTGGTCGGTCAGCCTGGCATCGTTGATCTGGCCGCCGGTCACCAGCGTGTGGTCGCCCCACAGGCTGAAGGGCGTGGTGAACTTGCCGTCCAGCACGGAGTTGCGGATTTCCGGCGAACGAGCGTTTTCCACGAACTGGCCCACACGCGGCGTCCAGGCATAGCTGGTGCGCTCTGCCCATTCCTGGCTGAAGGAGAACTCCGAGGTCGTCCAGCCCCAGCGGCCGATATGGGTCAGCGACCAGTGATCGCGGTCATTGTAGTTGTAGGTGCCGGCGGCGTTGAGCGCCAGCGTTTCGCCCGCGGTCGCTTCACGCTGGACGCGGGTGGTCCCGCCTTCCAGCAGGAAGTCGTGGTTCTCGTTTGGCGTGAACGTCAGGCGTCCGGTGATGTCGCGCTCTTCCGCCGATGTGACACCGCTCAGGAAGCTGTCTTCGCCGCGCTTGTAGCCGCGGCCCCAAAACTGCAGGCCGAGCTTGTCCTGGAACACCGGGCCGCTGCCATAAAACGACACCTGGCCTGAATTGCCGTAGTCGGAATGCTGCTGCGCCGTGCCTTCCAGCGTCACCGAGCCAGACCAGTGATCGGCCACCTTGCGGGTAATGATGTTGATGACGCCGCCCATCGCATCCGAGCCGTAAAGCGACGACATCGGGCCGCGCACGACTTCGATGCGCTCGATCGCCTGGACCGGCGGGATGAAGCTTTGTTCGAAGCCGGAATTGCCGTTAGTGCGGGCATCGCGCGTCGACTGCCGCTTACCGTCGACCAGGATCAGCGTGTACTGGCCAGGCAGACCGCGGATGAAGATGTCTTTTTCATTGGCCGCCCCGGTAACCGCCACGCCCTGAACTTCGCGCAGCGCGTCGGTGAGATCGCGGAAGCTGCCTTTTTCCAGTTCCTCACGTGAGATCACCGAAATCGACGCGGGCGCGTCCTTCACATTTTGTTCAAAACCGGTGGCGGTGACGACGACCTGTTCGAGATTGACCGTCTTCGAGCCACCCTGGCTGTCATCAACGGTCTGCGCGCTTTCTTCCTCGTCGACGTTCTGAACCGTGCTTTGCGCCCAGGAAACGCCCGGAAAAAGGGCAACTGCGGCAAGGCATGAGGTGCCGAGCAGCGCTGCGCCCCATCGTTTCCGGTTCTTCTCGCCCAGGATCCGTCCTGCCTGCCCAACACCCGTTCCTGCGTTACGCTCTACGCTCACAGCCCCAGCCCCCTAAAACTTGAGTACGCGGGTCTTGTTAGTTACAGAAGGGGAGGGGTCAAGCCGTCGTGTTTTTGAGTGGTTCCATCTTCAGGAATACGCAAAACACTCGCAAAGGAGTGCAGGGCAGTGAAGGGCGTGAGCCAAGCTAGACAAGAGGATGAGCTTGAACCGGTCGCCCTTCAGGCGTTGAAGGTGCAAGCAGGCGCCGCCGAGTGCGAAGGCTCCAGATCACCGCTTGGCCGGCTTCGTCTCCTTGTTGCCCTTGATGCGCTGCTTGTGCACGGCTCGGTCGGCAAGGCTGCCGATCAGATGGGGATCGGTGCACCAGCCATGAGCCGCCTTCTGCAACAAATCCGTGCCACCTATGGCGATCGCATTCTGGTGAAAACGGCGCGCGGCATGGTGCCGACGCCGTTCGCTGAAACCTTGCGCATGCGGCTGCGGGCGCTGGCAGCCGAAACCAGCGATCTTCTCGATGTGTCGCAGCCGGTGGAACCGCGCACGCCGCGCGCGCAATCTAACAAGGCGCCGATCGTGGCAGCACCGCCTCTGGCCATGCAGGCGGATCTTTCGGTCAATGGACCGACACCCGCGGACTTCGCGGCCAAGCTGGCGCGGATCGGTCCGCGCGCGGAGCCGCGGCAGCGCTTGGCAAAGTTCGTGGCGACGATCGGCGCAGGTGCCGGTCGCAGTCGTCCGCTGACGGTGGAAGAAGCCGACGAGGCCTTTGCGCTGATCCTCGCCGGAAAGGCCGATCCGATCCAGATCGGCGCCTTTCTGGTTGTGCTGCATTATCGCGGCGTAACCGCAGCCGAACTTGCCGGCCTGGTTCAAGCAAGCCGCCGCCATATCGGTGCACCGGAAATCGGCGCCGGCGCGGTTGATTTGGATTGGCCGGCCTATCTCTCGCCGAAAGCCTCCTACGAACCCTGGTTCCTGCTGGCCGCGAAGCTGGTTGCGCAAGCCGGCTATCGGGTGCTGATCCATGGCTCGGCCGCCAATCCCACGGAAGGCGAGCGAATGGCAGACAGCGCGCGCATTCTGCGCATCCCGATCGCCGCAAGCCTCGACGCCGCGTTTGATGGGATCGCCGAACAGGGTATCGCCTATCTGCCGCTTTCCGCCATGTCTCAGCAGATCCATGCGCTGACGGCGCTCTACAGCCTGTTCGAAATGCGATCGCCGCTGAATATCGCGACGCATCTGCTCAATCCGCTGGGGGCGGCGGCAAGCTTGCTGGGCGCTTCGCGCGCAATGTACCAGACCGGCCCACGGGATGCCGCAGCGTTGCTCGGCTGGCGCGATCTGGCGGTTTTGTCCAACAAGCGCGATGTCGCGGAAGCAACCCCCTATCGCGCCACCAGGCTGCATCGGCTGGTGGATGGCGTGGCTGAAACGACGTTGCTGCCGTCGCAAGCCGAACCTGCGGCCTTGCAGCCGATCAGTCTTACCAGCCTGGAATATTGGCAGTCTGTCTGGGAAGGTCGCGTGAGCGACGCTCGTCCGCGGCAGATCGTGATCGATACGGCGGCAACCGCCCTTCTGATGCTGGAGCGGGGTGCAGCAGACGCCTTTGCTTCTAAGCAGGAAAAGGCGGCCGCCTTGTGGGACGGCCGCCTGGGCTAGAAGGCTTTAGAGGGGAACGGGGAGCCTTCCGCTTTATCCCGGCGTCACGCGGGGGGAGGAAAACGCCGGGAATGGGTGTTTGATCAGGCGGCCAGGAAGAAGCCGTTGTCGATCGTGGCGCCGACAAGCGCGACGTTTTCCGCGCTGTCGGAAAAGCCGGCCAGAACCTGCGCCCGGCTTTGCGCGCCTGCATCAAGCTGGTCGGTCCAGTAATCGATGCCGGCATCTTCGCCGGCGCGCTGCAGGATGTTTTCGTAGAGTTCCTCGATGAAGTCCTGCGTGCTCAGCGCACCATAGGTCTGCTGGAACTCGCGTGAGGCCAGGAAGTCTGCCGCAACCTCCGTCATGCCCTTGGCGCCGCTGTCGAGAACGTCGATCCAGTAGTCGAGACCGGCCGCATCAGGGGCGCGATCGAAGGCTGCCTGATAGATGCGGTAGGCATAGCCCGCGGTTTCGCCGATGCCGGTATCGAGATGCAGCGTACCGTCGGAGAAGGCGATGCGCTCCACGTTCTGGAGATAATCGACCTTGTCGCCGTTCGAGATGAAAACGCCGTTCGCTTCAGCTGCATAATTGAAGCCAGATGCCGAGGCTCCGTAAGACACCCAGTCCGTGTCACCCATGCCCTCGACATAGAAGGACTGGGTGGTATCGAGAACGAAGCGGTCGGTGCCTTCCGTACCCATCAGCACGACGTCGAAGTCGCCTTGGCTGGTGCTGTTGTCCGGCACGCCGTTGTTGTCGAGATCGCCGCTGGTATCGAGGCCTAGATTGATCGTGTCGAGAAGATTGACGTCGATCAGCCCATCGCCGTCGCGATCGAGCAGAGAGGCATTGATGCCGTTATTGAGCAGGCCGACATCCACCAGGCCGTCGCCATCGCTGTCCAGCACGGACAGGCTGATGAGGTGGCTGCCATTGCTGTCCGGAAGGATGCCGAGCCGCAGCAGTGCTTGCTGATCGAGAAGATTGACGTTGACCAGACCGTCGAGCAAGCCGGTCGTGTTCACACTGGCTCCAGCGGAAGCTCCACCGCTGCCATCGCCAGAACCACCGATAACCGGGGTCAGAAGACCTCCAAGGCCACCGGAGCCCAGGCCACCGGAGCTGCCGCCGCCCGATCCGTTTCCACCCTGTCCGCCGCCGAGCAAACCGTCCAGCGCGCTTCCCAAACCACCAAGCGTATTACCGAGAACACCCATGACAACCTCCTTTTTGGGTTATGCAGGGGAGGCTGGCCGACGGAATTGAAGTACGTGTTAATTCAATCTGTGGTTTTGCACAAATGCATAGATTGCTATCTGAAGTAGAGTAACGTAGTTATCGTATGCTTTTATTGATGCGAGCCGGGAATGCTTTGCCGTTGTTCTTCCGTGTCTTAAACGGCAAGGCGCGGTCATCCTCGCCTGCGCCAACGCCTTGCGCTTGACGCGGCGCGCTTAGGCGACTAGCCCCGGCCCAGCATCTGCCGGAGCTTTCTTCCATGCCCTATCCGACGATCATCGCCCCTTCGGTTCTGTCCGCCGATTTCGCGCGGCTGGGTGAGGAGGTCGAAGCGGTTGTGGAAGCGGGGGCCGACTGGATCCATCTCGATGTAATGGACGGCCACTTCGTGCCGAACATCACCTTCGGCCCGCCTGTTATCAAGGCGATGCGCAAGCATACGACGGCATTTTTCGACTGTCATCTGATGATCGCGCCGACCGATGCCTATCTTGAAGCCTTCGCCGATGCCGGCTGCGACGCGATCACCGTTCATGCCGAAGCCGGTCCGCATCTCGATCGCTCGCTTCAGGCGATCAGGGCGCTGGGCAAAAAGGCTGGCGTCGCGCTCAACCCTTCGACGCCGGAAAGCGTCATCCAATATGTGCTCGACCGGCTCGACCTCATTCTTTTGATGACCGTCAATCCCGGTTTCGGCGGCCAGGCCTTCATTCCATCGGTTGTCGACAAGGTGCGGCGCGTGAAGGCGATAATCGGCGATCGCCCGATCC
>NZ_DAMBUH010000043.1:0-16418 GCF_032053605.1 Tianweitania sp. | reverse complement strand
GCACCGCTGGTTGCAAGGGCCGGCGCGCAAGTTCTGGTTGCGGGATCGGCGGTGTTCCAGCTTGGCGGCATCGAAACCTACCGGCGCAACATTCTAGCCATCCGCCAGGCAGCGGACGGCGCACATTCGGAGATCGCATGACGTCCTGGCCCAAAGCGGTGCTGTTCGATTTCGACGGCACGCTGATCGATTCCGCCCTCGATATCCACGCCGCCACCAACATGCTGCTCGCGCGCGACGGCCTTGGCCCCGTCTCGCTTGACAAGGTGAAGGCGATGATCGGCGAGGGCACGCGCAAGCTGGTTGACCGCGCTTTCACGGCGGCCGGTCGTCCGCTGAACGAGGCAGAACTTGACGACAAATACGGGCAGATGGTTCCGCTTTATGCCGCGAACTTGACCAAGCTGACCCAACTGATGCCCGGTACGGCGGACGCGCTGGCAGCCCTTCATCAGCAGGGTATCGCCATGGCGCTTGTCACCAACAAGCCGGATTTCGCCATTGCCGAGATCCTCGGCCATTTCGATCTCACGCGCTACTTCCCGGTGATCGTCGGCGGCGATTCCGGCGTGCCGCACAAGCCCGCGCCCGACATGCTGTTCCTGGCCTTGTCTAAGCTCGGCGTTGAAGCGGCGGATGCCGTGTTTGTCGGTGACAGCCCGGCGGATGCCCGCTCGGCTCAGGCGGCAGGCATGAAGCTGGTGCTGATCGAAGGCGGATATTCGCGTGAGCCGCTGGAAAGCCTTGGCGCCGATGTCGTTCTCCACGACATGAGCGATTTGAACGCAGCCTTGACCCGTCTCGCGCCGCAAGGCTGAGGCGCCAGCTACAGCTTCATCGGTCTCGCTGCGCGCGTTCAGCGAACGTCAAGCATTGGCCGCTAGGTTCCCCCGCCATGGGGAAGCTTCTGATTGTTGAAGACGACGAATCGGTGCGCATGTTTACCGCGCGTGCTCTGACCGCGTCCGGGCACACGGTGGAAACGGCGGCCGACGGCGAAGACGGGCTGGCGGCGATCATGGCCGCGCATGGCCAGTTCGACCTTGTTCTGTCGGATATTCGCATGCCCGTGATGGACGGCATCGAAATGGCGAAGCAGGCCGCCAACGCTTTTCCCGGTCTGCGTATTCTCCTGATGACCGGCTATGCCGAGCAGCGCGAGCGAGCAGCCGAGTTGGACAGCATCGTCATCGATGTCGTGTCGAAGCCCTTCACGCTCGCCGATATCCGCAACAAGGTCCGCGACGCACTATCGCGATAGGCTGGTACGCGAGTTCGCGGTGTCAGGAGCCAGCGATCACTTTCCGCGCAGGCAGGAACAAGCGCTGTTTTGTTTTAGTTACCTCTGCCAGCCACAGGGCTGTGCCGGAGTATGCGCGTGCTGGACCCCATCGAAAAACTAGACCCGATCGACGAGACGAACAGCGTTCCCGGCGAAAGTGAGACGACGGGCGACAAGCTCGAAGCCATCGTTGAAGTGCCGAAGATCCCTGGCCTGGTTTATCAGACCGACGAAGGTCCCGGCATCACGCGCATCCGTGCCGGCACCGGCTTTGGTTATCGCGATCATGACGGCAAGAAGATCACGGATATGGAGACGCGCGACCGCATCCGCATGCTGGCGATCCCGCCTGCCTGGGAAAATGTCTGGATCTCGCCCAATCCTGCCGGCCACATCCAGGCAACCGGGCGCGATGTGAAGGGCCGCAAGCAATATCGCTACCATGCCAAATGGTCCGAGCATCGCGGCGAAGAGAAATATTCCAACCTTAGCAATTTCGCCGATGCTCTGCCGGCTTTGCGCATGCAGGTGGAAAGCGATCTGCGCCGCAACGGTCTGCCCTTCGAGCGCGTCGTGGCCTCCATCGTCTGGCTGCTCGACAACACCATGATCCGCGTCGGCAATCCGGCCTATGCCCGCGACAACAAGAGCTTCGGTCTCACCACCCTGCGTGATCGCCATGTGAAGATCGAAGGCTCCAAGCTGCGTTTTGCCTTTCGCGGCAAGTCGGGCAAGGAATGGAATCTCGGTCTGGTCGACCGCCGCATGGCAAAACTCATTCGCGCCACGCAGGATCTGCCGGGACAATCCTTGTTCCAGTATCTCGATGACGAGGGCGGGCGGCATGCAATCCGTTCCGACGAGGTCAACGCCTATATCCGCGAACATACCGGCGGCGAATTTTCAGCGCGCAATTTCCGGACCTGGGGCGGCACGATCAGCGCGGCGTCCATCTTCAAGGAAACGCCGCTGCCGGAAACGCAGCGCGCCACCAAGCTTGCGCTCAACGGCGCCATCGACAAGGTCGCGGTCCGTCTCGGCAATACGCGCGCGGTTTGCCGCCGATCCTATATCCATCCCCGCGTGATCGAAGGTTGGTCGGACGGCACGCTGGAAGCCGAACTTCGGGAGGCTCGCCGCTCGTGGCGCAAGCCAGTGGAGGGGCTCGACGAGGAAGAAACCACAGTCAAGAAATGGTTGTCTGACCGGCAGGCCTGAGGCGATCAATCGCGTCCTTCAAACCATCGTTTCTTGACCCATTCTGTGTCAGGGTCCATCACGCAGGCGCAGCATGGGTGGCTGTATTCGCGGAGGATGGAAGGCTGATCGAACCGGTATGAAGCTTTCGAAATTTATCTGGCCGGTTGTCGGCATCGTCGCTGTTTTGTTTTCGATCTGGCTGCTGGTCCAGGAACTGCGTGGCCTTTCCCTCGACGAGCTGATGGAAAGCTTCGCGGCCATTCCGCTGCATCGCTGGATCCTGGCAGGCCTGTCGACCCTTGTCGCTTATATCGGCCTTGCTGGTTACGACCGCGTCGCGCTGCTGCATCTCGGGCGCAAGGGCATCTCCTTCACCTTTATCGCGCTCTGCTCCTTCACGACCTATGCCCTGTCGCACAATATCGGTGCCTCGGTGTTTTCAGGCGCCGTCGTGCGCTACCGTGCCTATGGCTCGAAGGGGTTGAGCGCGCGCGAGATCGGCATTCTGGTTGCCTTCTCGTCCTTCACCTTCGTGCTCGGCGTCATGCTCCTGTTCGGGCTGGTGCTGGTCACCCATCCGGCGATCACCGAACGCTTTGTCGGCCTTCTGCCTGTGGAAGCTTCCGCTGCGATGGGCTGGGTTTTGCTCGGGCTCGTCGCACTTTACGTGATCTTTTCCTGGCTCGGCTTGCGGCCGCTGCGCATCGGCACGTTCGAGCTGCATTATCCCCGTTTGCCGGTTGTGTCGCAGCAACTCCTGATGGCGCCGATCGAGATCCTGGCAGCGGCCGCGATCATCTATTTCGCGCTGCCGGCCGAAGGTAATCCCGGCTACTGGATCGTGCTCGGCGTGTTTCTCGTGTCGTTTTCCGCCGCGCTGATCTCGCATGCACCGGGCGGCATCGGCGTGCTCGAGCTGGTGTTCATCACCGCCTTGCCGGAGATGCGGCAGGAGGATGTGCTGGCAGCCTTGCTGGTTTTCCGGCTGTTCTACCTTCTCATCCCGTTTGTGCTTGCGCTGTTCGTAATTCTCGGCTTCGAGCGCTCGCAGTTCGGCCGAAAGGACATCGCTACGCCGCCCGTGCCGCCGAGCTGAGGGGCACCAAGCCGAAGCTCACCAAGCGCGGGTGAGCTTTGGGCCAGCGCCTATCCGAAAGGAGCAGGATTGGGTAAACAGCCAATCCCTCCTACCGGCTGTTCATCCATGCCCGCTTCGCTTTTTCGTTTCATGCCGGCGCTGTTCGTGGTGCTGTGGTCGACCGGCTTTATCGGCGCCCGCTATGCGATGCCCTATGCCGAACCGCTCGGCTTTTTGGCGATCCGCTTTGGCCTGTCTTTCGCTATTCTGCTTTGCGCCCTGCTGATCCTGCGCAAGCCGCGTTTGCCGGCGCGGATCGCCATGCATGGAGCAATCGCCGGGGCCCTGCTGCACGGCGTTTATCTCGGCTTCGTGTTCTGGGTGATCCATGAAGGCTTCCCGGCAGGGCTAACCGCCGCGATCGTCAGCCTTCAACCGGTGCTAGTGGCAATCTTTGCCGCGCTGATTTTGCGCGAGACCGTCACATGGCGGCAATGGGCGGGCATCGCGTTGGGCCTCCTTGGAACAGTGCTTGTGCTCCTGCCCAAGCTCGGCTTCACCGATCCGGGCGTGACGCCGATGACCATCGCCGGCTGCGTTCTGGCTCTGCTCGGCATCAGCGCCGGCACGCTGTGGCAGAAGCGCTTTGTCGGTCAGGCCGACCTCCTTGCCGGCACGCTGTGGCAATATCTGGGAGCGACGGTGGTGATGCTCATACCGGCTCTGCTTCTGGAAGAAGGTCGATTCACGTGGAACCCGAGCCTTGTTCTATCGCTGCTTTGGCTGGTCTTCGGCCTCTCGCTCGGCGCGATCTTTTTGCTGATGGCGATGATCAAGAACGGGGCGGTGTCGAAGGTCTCGTCCTTGTTCTACCTCGTGCCATCCGTTACCGCGCTGATGGCCTTCGTTCTGTTCGGCGAGCAGCTGGAACTCGTACAACTCGCCGGCATGGTTCTGGTGGGAGCAGGCGTGGCGCTCGCAACGCGTCAGGGTTCGACGCGTCAAGCCTCCACTCTGCGGCGCGCTTCGCGGTAGCGGCGGATGGAGGGGTTGAGTTCACCGCCCAGAATGAAGATCGCCGACAGGATATAAAGAAACACAATCGCCACCATGATCGAGGCGAGGCCGGCATAGGTAGTGGCATAGGTCGAGAAGCGGCTGAGATACGCGCCGAATACGGTTGAACCCACAAACCAGGCCGCCAGCGTAAAGGCGATGCCGGGAATGATATGAAGGAAGCGGCGCTTTCCGGCCGGCAGCCAGAAATGGATCGCCATCAGGCTGAGAATGATCACACAGCCGGCAATGATGTAGCGCCACAGGTTCAGCGTGCCGACATAATTGGGCTCGATCCAGTCCACGTTGCGCTCGGCAAAGGCCGCAACCAGCGGCGCGACCACCAGCAGAACCGAAATGACGACGATACCGATCGTGGCGATCAGCACGAACAGAAAGCTTTGCAAACGGCGGAAGATGAAGGACCGGTTTTCGCTGACCCGGTAAGCGCGGTTGAGCGAAACCCGCAGGGCCTCCACGCCGTTAGACGCAAAATACATGGCGGCGATGACGGACACCGTCAGAAAGTCGCCGCGCTGAACGGTCAGCACATTCGTTACTTCCTGCGAAATGGGTGCGGCGATGGCTTCCGGCCAGGCATCGAAAATCAGGTGGATCGCTGTATCGGAAAAAGCGCTGGCGCCGAGAAAGCTTGCAAGCGTTGCGGCAAAGATCAGGAAGGGAAACAAAGCGAGGATGGCGGACAGTGCCAGGTGGCTCGCCATCGACCAGCCATCGTCGGAATCGAAATGATTATAGGCGTCCAGCACGATACGGCGTGTCGCATTCGCGATCCGCTTGGGTCGTCCGGGCTTCCTTGGCCGGGCCGCGACGGGCGAGAATTCAAACATCGATCACCGCTTGATCATCGCGCGAATAACGGCTCCAGTTGGCCGCGGCCTAGCCACGATACGTGATTCCCTTAAAGCACGTGCCTATATAGAGCAAAGTTGCAGATAACCGCAGCACGCACGTTCCAACACCACCAGTCAAAAGAGATCATCATGGCCATTGTTTTCAACATGCTCGCCGTTCTGGTGATGGTTGCGGTTGTTGCCGTGCTTTTGCGCGGGCTGGTGGTGATGATGCGCGGCGGTTCGGGCAATACGTCGAACAAGCTGATGCAGGCGCGCGTTGGCCTCCAATTCGTCGCGCTGGTCCTCATCATGACCGCTTACTGGTTCTCGCAGCGCGGTTCCTGACCTCCCGTGTCAGCAGACTGAACAGGCAGACAAATGGTCAAGATCAACAAGATCTACACCCGCACCGGCGATGACGGCACGACCGGGCTGGCCGCCGGTCCGCGCCGCTTGAAATACGATCTGCGCGTCGAAGCCTATGGCACGGTCGATGAAGCCAATTGCTGCATCGGCATGGCGCGGCTTCATACAAGCGAGCTGCCGCTGATCGACGCGATGTTCATGCGCATGCAGAACGACTTCTTCGACCTCGGCGCCGATCTGGCCACGCCGGAAACCGGAAAAGACCTTGGCTATGAGCCGTTGCGGATTACGTCGGCGCAGGTGGCGCGGGTGGAGGCCGACATCGACCAGCTGAATGCCGCGATCAAACCTTTGAAGAGTTTCGTCCTGCCTGGCGGCTCGCCGGCCGCTGCAGCACTTCATCTTGCCCGCACGGTGACGCGGCGGGCTGAACGCATCATCGTCCAGCTGGCGGCTGACAGCCAGGAACAGGTGAGCCCGGAAGCGATCCGCTATGCTAACCGCGCGTCCGACTTCCTGTTCGTTGCCGCGCGCGCCTTGAACGACAATGGCGAAAGCGATGTCTTGTGGGTGCCCGGGCAAAATCGCTGACGGGCCCTCATCGTTGCCCGGGAGTTGTTCAAACAGCGGTTAGGGATTGACGCGCGGAGCCCTGCTGATTACGCCTTGCCGCGTCTTTTGGCGCGCATGTCGGCATTCAGCTAGCGATAAAAGCCAGCGCCTGTTACCGAACGCGCAATTCTCAACGATAGAGGTAGTTGACGATGAAAGTTCTGGTCCCGGTTAAGCGGGTTGTCGATTACAACGTCAAGATCCGCGTCAAGTCCGACGGATCGGGCGTCGAACTCGCCAATGTCAAAATGTCGATGAACCCGTTCGACGAGATCGCGGTTGAAGAAGCGATCCGCCTGAAGGAAGCCGGCAAGGCCGAAGAGATCATCGTTGTTTCGGTTGGTCCTCAGCAGGCGCAGGAAACGCTGCGCACGGCGCTCGCCATGGGCGCCGATCGTGCCATCCTGATCAAGGTGGAAGAAGCCGCCGAGCCGCTGACCGTCGCCAAGCTCTTGAAGGGCGTTGTCGATGCCGAACAGCCCGGCCTCGTGATCCTCGGCAAGCAGGCGATCGACGACGACGCCAACCAGACCGGCCAGATGCTGTCGGCACTGCTCGGCTGGAGCCAAGGAACCTTCGCATCCAAGCTCGAGATCGAAGGCGAAAGCGCCAAGGTCACGCGCGAAGTGGATGGCGGTTTGCAGGTCATCACCGTCAAGCTGCCGGCGATCATCACCACCGATCTGCGCTTGAACCAGCCGCGTTACGCCTCGCTGCCCAACATCATGAAGGCCAAGAAGAAGCCGCTCGACGAAAAGTCGGCCGCCGATCTTGGCGTCGAAGTCAAACAACGCCTCACCGTCTTGAAGACCGAAGAGCCCGGCGGCCGCAAGGCCGGCGTTAAGGTCAAGGACGTGGCGGAACTGGTTTCGTCGCTCAAGTCGGCCGGCGTTCTCTAAGTTCGGAAGAAAGGAAAAGACATAATGGCTATTCTCCTCATCGCCGAACATGACAATGCTTCGCTGTCTGACCAGACCGCCAAGGCGCTGACTGCCGCCACGCAGATCGGCGCTGATGTCGACGTGCTGGTGGCCGGCAAGGGCGCGCAGGGCGTTGCCGATGCCGCTGCCAAGCTGCAGGGCGTACGCAAGGTCCTGCTTGCCGAAGGTGACGACCTGGAACAGCGCCTGGCTGAGCCGCTCGCCGCCCTGGTGGTTTCGCTCGCCGACACCTACGACACGATCGTCGCGCCTGCGACCTCGACTGGTAAGAACGTGCTGCCGCGCGTCGCCGCCCTGCTCGATGTGATGCAGATCTCCGAGATCATCGAAGTCGTCTCCGCCGACACGTTCAAGCGTCCGATCTACGCCGGCAACGCGATCCAGACTGTGCAGTCGACCGATCAAAAGAAGGTCATCACGGTTCGCACGGCGTCCTTCACGGCGGCCGGCGAGGGTGGTTCGGCGTCCGTTGAAAACGCATCAGGTGCCGCCAATCCCGGTCTCTCGACCTTCGTGGAAAACCGCCTGTCGGAAAGCGATCGTCCGGAGCTCACTTCGGCCAAGATCATCATCTCGGGTGGTCGTGCGCTCGGTTCTTCCGAGAAGTTCGAGGAAGTCATTCTGCCGGTTGCCGACAAGCTCGGTGCTGCCATCGGCGCATCCCGCGCGGCCGTCGATGCCGGTTACGCCCCCAATGATTGGCAGGTCGGCCAGACCGGCAAGGTCGTGGCGCCCGAACTCTATATCGCCTGCGGCATTTCCGGTGCGATCCAGCATCTTGCCGGCATGAAGGACTCGAAGGTCATCGTCGCCATCAACAAGGACGAGGAAGCGCCGATCTTCCAGGTCGCCGATTACGGCCTGGTCGGCGATCTCTTCACGATCCTGCCGGAACTTGAAAAGGCGCTTTGACTTTCGTCCAAGAGATTGGGCAAAGTGATGAAGGCGGGATCCCCTCGATCCCGCCTTTTTTATCTTTCAAGCGGCGCAAAGCCGCGTGCGGCGGGGTGTTACGCAATGGCAATCGAAACCGTAGGCGTGATTGGCGCCGGGCAGATGGGAAGCGGCATCGCACAGGTTGCCGCCATCGCCGGCTACAAGGTGCGGCTCTACGACGTCTCGGCCGACCGGATCCAGGCCGGTCTCGCGACGATCAGCGGCAATCTGGCTCGCTCCGTGTCGTCCGGCAAGCTGAACGAGGCGGAACGCCATGCAGCCATCAGCCAGATCACGCCTGCCCATGCCATGGATGATCTCGCAGCCGCCGATCTGGTGATCGAGGCGGCCACGGAAGACGAAACGGTCAAGCGCAAGATCTTCGCGCAGCTTTGCCCAGTGTTGAACCCGACGGCAATCGTCGCCTCCAACACCTCGTCGATCTCGATCACCCGGCTTGCGGCGCAGACCGACCGCCCGGAACGCTTTATCGGCATTCACTTCATGAACCCGGTTCCGGCCATGAAGCTGGTGGAGCTGGTGCGCGGTATCGCGACCGAAGACGCCACTTTCGAGGCTGCCCGCGACTTCGTGTCGAAGCTCGACAAGACGGTGACCACGGCCGAGGATTTTCCGGCCTTTATCGTCAACCGCATCCTCCTGCCGATGATCAACGAGGCGATCTACACGCTTTATGAAGGCGTTGGCTCGGTTGAAGCGATCGACACCGCCATGAAGCTCGGCGCCAACCACCCGATGGGCCCGCTGCAACTGGCGGACTTCATCGGTCTCGATACCTGCCTGTCGATCATGCAGGTGCTGCATGACGGTTTGTCGGATTCCAAATACCGGCCGTGTCCGCTGCTGGTGAAATATGTCGAAGCCGGCTGGCTCGGCCGCAAGGTCGGCCGCGGCTTCTATGATTATCGCGGCGAAACGCCGGTTCCCACCCGTTAAAGCCTGATTGAGCCAAGTAAAGAGCCGCAGCTTCCCCAAAGTTGTGGCTTTTCCGCATCATGGCCCAGCTGAATCCGCCCGAACGCCCGTAAACGTGTTCGTGATGGGAAACCCGAAGCGTCTTCCTCTAGTTCTTCAAGCGCTCAGCGAAACGCGTTTAAGGATTGGGGGATTACCCGTGATGAAAAAGTTTCTACTGCTCACTTCGGTGACAATGATTGCAGCACCGGCTTTCGCGGCCGACGTTGTCATGGAAGAGCCGCCGGCACCGACGGTTGTGGAAGTTCCTGCCGCCAAGGGCTGGAGCGGTCTGTATGTGGGTGTGCAGGGTGGCTACGGTTTCGGCGACACCGACCAGATCGCCATTGATCCTTTCGCATTCCCAGGCCTCGTCACCGCCTTCACGCCGGCTGGTGCCGCACCAGGTTCGAGCTTTGCCGCCAGCGGCGACTTCGATGACGGCTTTGTCGGCGGCGCGCATATCGGCTATGACTGGCAGGTCAACAACCTCGTGTTCGGCGTGATCGGCGACGTCACCTATACCGACCTCGGCGACGAGCAGAACGCGTTCTCGCGCACGCCGGCCACCTACACGATCGAGCGCGAGCTCGACTGGATGGCAACGCTGCGCGGCCGCCTCGGCTATGCCGTCAACGACAACCTGCTGATCTACGGCACGGGCGGCGTGGCTTATGGCGAAGTCGACTTCCGCTATTCGCAGCCGGGTTCCGCCGCAGCCTTCACCACGTCGGGCGGTCAGGACAGCGATTTCGGCTATGTTGTCGGCGCCGGTGTCGAAACCAAGCTGACGCAGAACATCTCGTTCGGCCTCGAATATCTCTACACCAATCTCGGCGACAACGACTTCGAAGCCAATCTCGTCAATGGTCCGTTCGGCGGCGCCACCGGTGCAGCCGGCAGCAATCCCGGCGGCACGACGCTGCGCGGTGCGGATGACGACTTCGACTTCCACACCATCCAAGCCAAGGTGTCCTACCGCTTCTAATCGCCTGCGCGATTTGCTGAGCACAACAAGAAAGCCCGTCGGAGCGATCCGGTGGGTTTTTTGCTGTCTGGATGTAAGAGTCCGGTGAACGAAGAATCGCCGAAAATGCTCTAACTTTTTGTTTAGACGCAATTCCCGGACGCAATACCGCTCCGCACTCTTGCTGGAATTGATCTAGTCCTTGCGGGCTTCCGCAATCAGCGCGCGTGCATCGGCGCTGTTCCATTCCGCCGGGCCGTTCATGTGGGTCAGCAAACAGCCGTCCTTGTCGATCAACAGGGTGACAGGCAGGCCCAGCGCCAGCGCGCGCGATTTTAGCTCATTGAAGATGCCGAGCGAGGCATCGCGATAAGGCGCCAGCGCGGTAACACCGGTATCGGCCAGGAAGGCTTTGGGCTTGGTATCATCGCCCGTGTCGATATTGACGGCCACGACCTCAAACCCCTCGTCGCCGGCTTCCTTTTGCAGAGCGTCGAGCGCGGGCATTTCCTGGCGGCAGGGCGCGCACCAGGTTGCCCACAAGTTGAGAAGCACGGTCTTGCCCTTAAGGTCAGCCAGCGTCATGGCTTTGCCTGTGGGATCGTTGAAGGCGAGCGAGGCCAGGGATTGCGGCGGATCGGCCGGCAGCATGGCCGCGACCTCGCCCTTCGCGGCGTCACCGACGCGCTTGGCTTTGTCGGCCTTGGCTGCACAAAAGCGATCGTCGCTTGAACCGCCGGTCGCAGCGAACTTGCCAGTTTCCCCGCCGCTCACGTATACGGCAACGGCACCCGCCATGGCGCCCGCCAGCGCGGCAATCGCGATCCAGCGTTTTGCCGGAAAGAGTTTGGTGCGCTCAGTCATGACCTGTCTCCGAGGCCGCGTTACCACGATGAGCGACGAAAAGACCAGTAACGAGATGTGGGGCGGACGTTTTGCCTCGGGCCCGGCCGCGATCATGGAGGCCATCAACGCCTCGATCGGCTTCGACCAGAAGCTTTATGCGCAGGACATCCGCGGCTCGATCGCCCATAGCGAGATGCTCGCCGCGCAAGGCATCATCACGTCAGAGGACCAGGCTGCCATCGCCAAGGGTCTTCGCACCATCCAAAGCGAGATCGAATCCGGTTCCTTCCAGTTCTCGCGCCAGCTTGAAGACATCCACATGAATGTGGAATCGCGGCTGGCAACGCTCGTCGGCCCCGCCGCCGGCCGTCTCCATACCGCGCGCTCGCGCAACGATCAGGTCGCCGTCGATTTCCGCCTGTGGGTCAAGGATGAGCTTGCGCGGATCGACCATGCACTGATCAAGCTGATCGCCGCTTTCCTTGCCCGCGCCGACGAGCATGCCGCGACGGTGATGCCCGGCTTCACCCATCTGCAAACCGCCCAGCCCGTCACCTTCGGCCATCACTGCATGGCCTATGTCGAAATGTTCGGCCGCGATCTCAGCCGCGTGCGCGATGCGTCCGCGCGGCTCGATGAATCCCCGCTCGGTGCTGCAGCCCTTGCCGGCACCGGCTTTCCGATCGACCGCCACAAAACCGCGCAGGCGCTCGGCTTCCGCGAACCGACCCGCAACTCCATCGACTCGGTGTCCGACCGCGATTACGCGCTGGAATTCCTGGCGCTTGGCGCGATCTGCGCCACCCATCTGTCGCGTCTGGCGGAGGAGATCGTGATCTGGTCGACGCCGCAATTCGGCTTCATCCGTCTGTCCGACGCTTTCTCCACCGGCTCGTCGATCATGCCGCAGAAGAAGAACCCCGATGCGTCCGAGCTGACCCGCGCCAAGACCGGCCGCATCAACGGCCATCTGATCGCGCTGCTGACCGTCATGAAGGGCCTGCCGCTCGCCTATTCCAAGGACATGCAGGAAGACAAGGAAGCCGTGTTCGACGCGGCTGAAACGCTCGACCTGATGGTCGCCGCCATGACCGGCATGGTTTCGGACATGGCCATTCAGACCGACGCCATGGCACGCGCGGCCGGCTCCGGCTATTCCACCGCCACCGATCTCGCGGACTGGCTGGTGCGCACGCTGAACCTGCCGTTCCGCGAAGCCCACCATGTCACCGGCCGTGCCGTAGCGCTGGCCGAAGCCAAGAAGATCGGGCTGGAAGAGCTGGCGCTGGCCGACCTCCAGTCTATCCATGCCGGCATCACTGATGCGGTCTTCGACGTGCTGTCGGTCGAGGACTCGGTTAGGAGCCGCACCTCCTTCGGCGGCACCGCGCCCGACCAGGTGCGCAAGCAGATCGCCTACTGGAAAGAGCGTCTGGCCCAGGCTTGAGTTGATGGCGGCTTGCCAAAGTTTTCGCCGCCTTGGCTGCCGTTTTGGCGACCAGCGCCTGCGGCCGCAGGCCGGTCGAGCTGCAAACGCCGAGCCAGGCTGCCAACGAAACGAAGCGCGAGGGTGCCGGCATCGGCATCAACCAGCCGGCGGCACCGGCTGCGGCTCCGGCGCCGGAACGCCGCTTCTTCCTCGACAGCCTGATCTGACCCGGCAGCGTTCCCCGTGAATCATTTCGATTATCGCGACGGCGCGCTGTTCGCCGAAGACGTCGCCGTCGCCGAGATCGCGCAAGCGGTCGGCACGCCGTTCTACTGCTATTCCACCGCCACGCTCGAGCGGCATTACCGCGTTTTCGCCGAAGCCTTCCGCGATCTCGACGCGCTGGTCTGTTACGCCATGAAGGCGAATTCCAATCAGGCGGTGATTGCGACCCTGGCGCGGCTGGGTGCGGGCGCCGATGTCGTGTCGGAAGGCGAGCTGCGCCGCGCGCTTGCCGCCGGCATTCCGGCTGAAAAAATCGTGTTTTCCGGCGTCGGCAAGACCGCGGCCGAGATGGATTTCGCGCTGCAGGCGGGAATCCACTGCTTCAACGTCGAGTCCGAGCCCGAGCTCGAACTGCTGTCGCAACGCGCCGTCGCTGCGGGCAAGACCGCCCGCGTGTCCCTGCGCATCAATCCGGATGTCGACGCACGCACGCATAAGAAGATTTCGACCGGCAAGGCCGAGAACAAGTTCGGCATTCCGCGCCAGCGTGCGCGCGCGGTCTATGCCCGCGCCGCCGAGCTGCCGGGCCTCCTTATCGCCGGCATCGACATGCATATCGGCAGCCAGATCATCGATCTGGAACCGTTCGACGACGCCTTCCGCGTCCTTGCCGAACTGGTGGAACAGCTGCGCGCCGACGGTCATCAAATCCAACACGTCGATCTCGGCGGTGGCCTCGGCATCCCTTATCGCCGCGACAACGAACCGCCGCCGCTCCCCGATGCCTATGCTGCCATCGTGCACAAGCATGTGAAGCCGCTCGGCCTCAAGGTCATCTTCGAGCCGGGCCGCCTGATCGTCGGCAATGCTGGCATCCTCGTGTCATCCGTCATCTACCGCAAGGAAGGCGAGGCCAAGAACTTCCTGATTGTCGATGCGGCGATGAACGATCTGATCCGCCCGACGCTCTACGACGCCTTCCACGACATTCGCCCAGTGCGCGAAGCCGAACCCGATGCGCGGCGCATAAAGGCCGACATTGTCGGACCCGTTTGCGAAACCGGCGATTACCTGGGCCAAGACCGCGATCTGCCGGTACTGGAGCCGGGCGATCTGATCGCCGTTGGCACCGCCGGCGCTTATGGCGCGGTGCAGGCCGGCACCTACAACACGCGGCTCCTCGTGCCGGAAGTGCTGGTGTCCGGCGGCCAATTCGCGGTAGTCCGCGCCCGGCCGACTTATGAGGATCTTATCGGCCTCGACCGCGTGCCGGAGTGGCTGGCGTCCTGAGCCGGACAATCAGTCACATAATGGTGCGCGGCGCCGGCTTCGCCTCGCCTTCGCCGCATATGCTGCTATCGTGATCGGGACACGCGGCCGATCCCGTTATTCAGGTGGCCGCCGGAAGGACTGATGGCGTCGACACCCCTTAAGCAAGGTCCGGATACGGCCATGCCGCAGCTTAGGCGCCGGCGTGGGCTGACGGCTGCCACGATGGTGGTGGAGCGCCTATGGCCGCTCGTTCTGCCGATCCTGCTCGTTGTCGGCCTGTTTTTGGCGCTGTCCTGGTTCGGCCTGTTCCGCATGGTGCCGGATCTCGTGCGGATCGGCGCGCTGCTGGCCTTCTGTGTGGCCGCATTGGTCGCGCTTTATCCGCTGCGCTTCTTCCGCCAGCCGACCCGCACTGAGGTCGACCGGCGTATCGAAGCGTCGAACCAGCTTCTTCATGCGCCCGTGCGCACCCAGACCGACCAGCTGACCGGCTCCGACGATCCCTTCGCCAATGCGCTATGGCGCGAGCATCAGCGGCGCATGGCGGCGCAGCTCGGTACGCTGTCCGGCGATCTGCCGAACACGCGCGTGCCCGAGCGCGACCCTTGGGGTCTGCGTGCTGTGGTCGCCCTTTTGCTAGTGATCGCCTTCGCCTTTTCCGCCGGTCCTTATGGCGGCCAGCTGTTTGATGCGTTCCAAAGCCGACCCGGCGCCGAGCCTGTTCCGCCGCGCATCGATGCCTGGGTCACGCCGCCTGCTTATACGGCCAAGGCGCCGATCTTCCTGACTGCGGACGCCAACCGCGCGCAAACCGCTTTCACCGTTCCGGCCGGTAGCCAGGTTTCCGTGCGCGTCACCGGGGGCAGCGGCGAAGAAGCGCTGGTCTACACCGATGTCGACGGCAAGACCCGCCAGATCGAGCCCGGCGGCGAAGCCAAAACGGCGCCGGACGCGGCATCTGCGCCAGCCCCCGCCACCCCGCCCGAAACGAATGGAACCCTTCAGTTCATTGCCAAGCTGGTGACGGAAGGCGAGCTTGTCTTGAGCCAAAGCGGCGACGATCTCGGCCGCTGGCAATTCGCCGTCACGCCCGACAATCCGCCAGTGATCCGCTTTTCGGACGAGCCGAAGCAGGCTGCCAATGGCAGTCTGGAGCTTTCCTACGAGCTTGAGGACGATTACGGCATCGCGTCCGCGCAGGCCGTCATCGCACCGGCCGAACCGCCGGAAAAAACCGCGCATCCTCTTTATGGCGCGCCGGAAATGCCGCTGTCTCTGCCGCGTCGCGGCGACAAGGCGCGCAAGACCGTTAGGGATCTGACCCAGCACCCATGGGCCGGCACGGAGGTCGATGTCACGCTCAAGGCTGTCGACGGCGCCAACCAAGAAGGCTTTTCGGAGCCTAAGCCCATGCGCCTGCCCGAGCGCCGCTTCAACAATCCGATCGCGCGCGCCTTGATCGAGCAGCGCCGCATCCTCGCCATGGACGCCGCCAACCGCCCGGCCGTGCTGGAACTCATGGACGCGATCACGCTGCGGCCGGAAGACACGTTCGAAGTCCTATCGAACTATCTCGGCATCATGTCGGCTCGCACGCGCTTGCAGATGGCGCGCGACGATGACCAGCTTCGCGATGTCGTCGATTACCTCTGGGACATGGCGCTCACCATCGAGGACGGCGCGCTGTCTTCGGCTGAAAAGCGCTTGAAGCAGGCGCAGCAGGCCTTGAAGGACGCGCTGGAAAAGGGCGCCAGCGACGAGGAAATCGAGCAGCGCATGGCCGAGCTGCGCGAAGCCATGAACGAGTTCCTCAAGGAGTTCGCCCAGCGCGCGCAGCCCAATCCGAACGCGACCATGCCTTCGGACATGCAGGCACTCAGCCAGCGCGATCTCGACCGCATGATGGACCAGATCGAGGATCTCGCGAAATCCGGCCAGAAGGATGCCGCACAGCAGATGCTGTCGCAGCTCGAGCAGATGATGAACAATCTGCAGGCCGGCCGTCCCGGTCAGCAGCAGCAGCAGGGCGGGCAGCAGCAGAACGCCATGCGCCAGCAGATGGACAAGCTCGGCGAAATCATGCGCCGCCAGCAGGAGATGATGAACGAGACCTTCCGTCTCGACCAGATGCAGCGCGGGCAACAAGGTCAGCAGGGCCAGGAAGGCCAAGAGGGCCAAGAGGGCCAGCAGGGACAACGCGGTCAACAAGGCCAGCGCGGTCAACAGGGTCAAGGTGGTCAGCGCGGCGAGGGTGGCCAGGGCGGGCAGGGCCAGCCGATGTCGCCGCAGGACTATGCGGATGCCCTGCAACAACTGCAGGAAGGTCAGGCGCAGTTGCAACAGGAGTTGCAGCAGCTGCAGGAAAGCCTACGCGTC
>NZ_DAMBUH010000042.1:0-29163 GCF_032053605.1 Tianweitania sp. | reverse complement strand
CCGACAAGCCGAGCCTGATCGCTTGCCCCACCACGATCGGCTTCGGCGCGCCGACCCGCGCCGGTACCAGCAAGGCGCATGGTTCGCCGCTGGGCGCGGAAGAAATCACGGCCACCCGCAAGGCGCTCAACTGGGGGTCCGAGCCTTTCGTGGTGCCGTCCGATGTGCTCGACGCCTGGCGTCTGGCCGGCCTCAATGCCGCCAAGTCGTGCAAGGCCTGGCAGGAACACTTCAACACGCTGGATGCCGAACTGAAGGGCGAGTTCGAACGCCGCTTCCGTGGCGACCTGCCGGCGGGCTTCGATGAAGCCATCGTTGAATACAAGAAGAAGCTCTCGGCCGAGAAGCCAAAGGTTGCGACCCGCAAGTCCTCGGAAATGGCGCTCGAGGTCATCAACGGCGTTGTGCCCGATACGATCGGCGGTTCGGCCGATCTGACCGGCTCCAACAACACCAAGACCAGCCAGACCAAGCCGCTTTCGGCAGATGATTATTCCGGCCGTTATGTTTACTACGGCATCCGCGAGCACGGCATGGCCGCTGCCATGAACGGCATTGCCTTGCATGGCGGTGCGATCCCTTACGGCGGCACCTTCCTGACCTTCTCGGATTATGCGCGGCCGTCGATGCGTCTGGCCTCGCTGATGCATATCCGCGTCGTGTTCGTGATGACGCATGACTCGATCGGCCTTGGCGAAGACGGCCCGACCCACCAGCCGGTAGAGCATCTGGCAGCCCTTCGCTGCATCCCGAACCATCATGTGATGCGTCCGGCCGATGCGGTGGAAGCCGTGGAATGCTGGCAGGCTGCGCTGGAGTCGAAGGATACGCCTTCGACGCTGGCTCTTACCCGCCAGAACCTGCCGGTTCTGCGCACCGAGCATACGGACGAGAACAAGTCGGCGCGCGGCGCCTACGAACTCGTCGGTGACAGCGACGCCAAGGTCACGATCTTCGCGACCGGTTCGGAAGTCGAGATCGCCGTTGGAGCCCGCGACAAGCTGAAGGCCGCCGGCATTGCTGCCCGCGTCGTGTCCGTTCCCTGCATGGAACTGTTCGAAGAACAGAGCGACGAGTACAAGCGCGCCATCATCGGCAATGCCTCGGTGAAGATCGCGATCGAAGCCGGCATCCGCCAGGGCTGGGATCACCTGATCGGCTCCGACGGCGTCTTCATCGGCATGAGCGATTTCGGCGCCAGCGGCAGCATCGAGGATCTTTACCCGCATTTCGGCATCACCGCGGATGCGGCTGCTGAAGCGGCGCAGAAGCGTCTCGCCGCCTGATTGAAACGCATACACAGCACAGCTGATCGCCTGATCCAGTTTTTTGGGAGAGTGGAATGACTGTTAAAGTTGCCATCAACGGTTTTGGTCGTATCGGCCGCAACATCCTTCGCGCCATCCATGAGAATGGCCGCGAGGATATCGAAGTCGTGGCAATCAACGATCTGGGCCCGGTGGAAACCAATGCGCATCTGCTGCGCTTCGATTCCATCCACGGCAAGTATCCCGGCAAGATCGAAGTCGATGGCGACGCGATCGTGGTGGATGGCAAGCGCATCAAGGTCACCGCGGTAAAGAACCCGGCTGAGCTGCCGCATGGCGACCTCGGCGTCGATATTGCCCTGGAATGCACGGGCATCTTCACCTCGAAGGAAAAGGCGTCCGCCCACCTTCAGGCTGGTGCCAAGCGCGTGATCGTGTCGGCTCCTGCCGACGGCGCCGACCTGACGGTTGTTTACGGCGTCAACCACGACAAGCTGACCAAGGACCACATCGTCATCTCGAATGCGTCCTGCACCACCAACTGCCTGGCGCCGGTTGCTTACGTGCTGCACCAGGCTGTGGGGATCGAGAAGGGCTTCATGACCACGATCCACTCCTATACGGGGGATCAGCCGACGCTCGACACGATGCACAAGGATCTTTACCGCGCCCGCGCTGCTGCGCTGTCGCAGATCCCGACCTCGACCGGCGCCGCCAAGGCCGTCGGCCTGGTTCTACCGGAACTCAAGGGCAAGCTCGACGGCTCCTCGATCCGCGTGCCGACCCCGAACGTGTCGGTGGTCGACCTCAAGTTCGTGGCTTCGCGCAACACCACGGTTGCCGAGATCAACGAAGCCGTCACGGCTGCCGCCAACGGTCCGCTAAAGGGCGTGCTGGCTGTCACCGACCAGCCGAATGTCTCGATCGACTTCAACCACGATCCGCATTCCTCGACCTTCGCGCTCGACCAGACCAAGGTTCTCGAAGGCAACTTCGTGCGCATCCTGGCCTGGTACGACAACGAGTGGGGCTTCTCGAACCGCATGTGCGACACGGCCGTTGCCATGGGCAAGCTGATTTAAGCCGGTTCGGGCACCACCATCCTGATCGAAGGGCGTTCGGCATCGGCCGAGCGCCCTTTTTCTTATGATCCTTTAATCGATTTTGCCGGTCCGATGCGGCTTGCGCGAATGGAGCGCCTGCGGTCTATTCCGCGCACAAATCAGGACAGGGAGTTTCGGGCATATGGCGGCTTTTCGGACGCTGGACGACGCGGATGTGAACGGCAAGCGCGTGTTGGTGCGCGTTGATCTCAACGTGCCGATGCAGGACGGCAAGGTGTCTGATGCGACCCGCGTCGAGCGTGTGAAGCCGACGATCACCGAACTGGCCGACAAGGGCGCGCGCATCATCCTGCTCGCTCATTTCGGCCGCCCGAAAGGGGCGCCCGACGCGCAATATTCGCTGAAGCCGATTGCAGAAGCCGCAGCCGGCATCTTCGGCCGCCCGGTCGCCTTCGTGGAAGACTGCATTGGCGACAAGGCTGAGGCGTCTGCCAATGCGATCCAGGGCGGCGACATCCTGCTGTTCGAGAATACCCGCTTCCACAAGGGCGAGGAAAAGAACGATCCAAACTTCGCCAAGGCGCTGGCAAAATCCGGCGACATCTTCGTCAACGACGCCTTCTCGGCCGCCCATCGCGCCCATGCCTCCACCGAGGGCCTTGCCCATCTTCTGCCCGCTTATGCCGGCCGCACCATGCAGGCCGAGCTCGATGCGCTGGAGAAGGGCTTGGGCTCGCCGGAAAAGCCGGTCGTGGCGATTGTCGGCGGCGCAAAGGTTTCCACCAAGATCGACCTCCTGCAGAACCTCGTGACACGCGTCGACGCGCTGGTGATCGGCGGGGGCATGGCCAACACGTTCCTGGCCGCTCAAGGGGTAGATGTCGGCAAGTCGCTTTGCGAGCATGACCTTGCCGACACCGCAAAAACCATCCTCGCTGCTGCCGAAAAGGCCGGCTGCGCCATCGTCCTGCCGACCGACGCCGTTGTCGCCCGCGAGTTCAAGGCCAATGCCGCCAACGAAGTCGTGTCGGTGGATGCGGTGCCCGGCGATGCGATGATCCTCGATGTCGGCCCGGATACGGTGAAGGCCGTCAACCAGTGGATCGACAAGGCCAAGACGCTGGTCTGGAACGGCCCGCTCGGCGCCTTCGAGATCGCGCCGTTCGACAAGGCGACGGTCGCCGCCGCTCAGCATGCGGCCGAGCGCACCAAGGCTGGCGACCTCGTCTCGATCGCCGGTGGCGGCGACACGGTCTCGGCGCTCAACCATGCCGGTGTGGAAGAAGCCTTCACCTATGTCTCGACGGCCGGCGGCGCTTTCCTGGAGTGGATGGAAGGCAAGGATCTGCCGGGCGTGCAGGTTCTCAAGCAGGCCTGAGGCCGCTTGAAGCCGAAGACGCGGCGCGCTTCATGCGGCGTCTTCGGGGTCTAAACCGATTGAAAAAAGTTTCAATCGGTTCAACGTTTTAGGTGCTGTTCCCCTTCTTGGTTGCTTCTGGTATGGCCGCACCAACCCCAGCAGGAGACAGCAATGAGCGAACGGCTTGAAGACATCGCAGTGGCCATGGTTGCCGACGGCAAGGGCATCCTTGCCGCGGACGAAAGCTCCGGCACCATCAAGAAGCGCTTCGATGCGATCAAGGTCGAGTCCACGGCTGACAGCCGTCGCGATTACCGCGAAATGCTGTTCCGCTCCGACGAGGCGATGAGCAAGTACATCTCCGGCGTCATTCTGTACGACGAAACCCTGCGCCAGAAGGCCGTCGACGGCACGCCGCTCGCAGACCTCATCAAGGCTTCCGGCTCCATTCCTGGCATCAAGGTCGATGCCGGCGCCAAGGATCTCACGAACTTTCCCGGCGAAAGCATTACCGAAGGCCTCGATGGCCTGCGCGAACGTCTGGCCGAGTATTACGGCCTCGGCGCGCGCTTTGCCAAATGGCGCGGCGTGATCGCGATTGCCGAAGGCGTTCCGACCTGGGGCGCGGTGAAGCAGAACGCCCAGGCGCTCGCCCGCTATGCCGCCCTTTGCCAGGAAGCCGGCATCGTGCCGATCGTCGAGCCGGAAGTGCTGATGGACGTCGCGCCAGCCGATCATTCGATCGATCGCTGCGCCGAGGTCACCCAGTGGGTTCTGAAGACCGTGTTCGACGAGCTCTACGACGCGCGCGTTTCGCTTGAAGGCATGATCCTGAAGCCGAACATGATCATCGACGGCAAGAACGCCCGTAAGGCCGGGATCGAGGAAGTCGCGGAAAAGACCGTGCGCGTGCTCAAGGCCACCGTACCCTCCGCCGTTCCGGGCGTCGCCTTCCTGTCGGGTGGCCAGTCCGACGAAGAAGCCACCGCGCATCTCTCGGCCATGAACGCCAATTACGACCTGCCGTGGAAGCTCACCTTCTCCTACGGCCGCGCACTACAGGCCGCAGCGCTTCAGGCTTGGAGCGGCAAGACCGAAAACGTCGCCGTCGGCCAGCGCGCCTTCACCCACCGCGCCCGCATGAACTCGCTGGCAGCCACCGGCACCTGGAAAACGGATCTCGAACAGGCGGCTTGAAGCCCCGTCGAGATCGGAGGGCAAAAAGGCCGCTCGAAAGGGCGGCCTTTTTGTTTGCGTGGCGTTTGGAGCGAAGGCTTCTCGAAGCGAAGAGAACTGCCGGAACTAGCCGCCGAGTTGCGCTTCGATTGCCGCCTTGTCGATCACCGACCAGACCTCATGGATCTTGCCGGCTTCGAAACGGTAGAAGACGTTCTCGCAGAACGACACCCTTTGCCCGTTGACGGGTAATCCTAGAAACTCGGCTCGCGGCGTGCAGTTGAATTGCAGCCTTGCGGCGATCGTGGATCCTTCAGCAACAAGCATCAGGATGTTGAAGCTAAGATCTGGAATGTCGCGGTGATCCTTTTCCAGCATCTGCTGGTAGCCGGACAAGCCGATCAGCCCGCCGTTGTAGTGCACATCGCCGGCGACAAACGCTCCAAGCTGTGGCAAATCCTGCCTGTTCAAACAGTCTATGTAAGCCTCATAGATCGTGCGCAACTGGTCCGGCGTCATGTCCTTGTCTCAGCTTAGAAACGACTTCGCCTTCATCGTGTCGGGCACCGGCACCCCGAGCCTCGTCAGCACGGTGGGCGCCAGCTGCAGCTGATCGAGCAGCGTGTCTTCGGATGGGCCTTTGCCCTTGCCAAAGTAATACAACGCGAAATCCTGCATTTCGTCGTCATGGCCGCCGTGGTGGCCGCGGTCGGTCTGGCCGTGGTCGGCGGTGACGATGACCTCGTAGCCCGCCTTCAGCCAGCCGGGGAGGAAGGCTGCCAGCATAACGTCCATCATCACCAACGCCTCATCCATTTCGTGGCAGTCATGGCCGTAGCGATGGCCCATCGAGTCCAGCGTGCAGGTGTGGAGAATGCCGTAGTCGATGCCGTGGCGCTTGGTCAGCATGGTCAAGGTTGCGAACAGGTCGATGTCGCTCGGCGTCATCTGGTTGCGCAGGTTGTAGCCGCTCATTGTGTGGAAGCGGCCATGCGTGATCGGGCTGCCGGGCTCGTCATATTCCAGGTCTTCGATCGTATCGAAGGGGAAGCGCTTGAAGAACTCGGACCAGTAGGAATGTGTCACCGCACCCGTCTTGCCGCCAGCCTTCGTCACTTCGGAAAAGATGTCCGGCTGCTGGACGCGGTGGCGGATCGAGTTCGACAGGACGCCATGCACCTGCGGCGGCACGCCGGTGTGGATCGAGGCATAGCAGCAGGCCGAGATCGACGGCAGGACGGAGCGCATCTTCCACACGCGCGCATCGCCTGACTGCACCCATCCCTCCAGATTGCCCATGAAGCGGCGCCAGTTGCGCCAGGGAAGGCCATCAAGGATGATGAGGAGAAGCTTGTTGTTCAGCGCCATGATGGCAGCTCCTGAAACGCAGGAGGCAGCGGTTGCCCGCTGCCTCGGTGTAATCCCTTAGATGATTAGGCGGTTGCCCAGCATTCCGCCAGGCTGTAGCCGTCCATCAACTCGCCAGCGACGTGCTTGTTGTAGCCGCCGACCTTATTCGTGGCGACGGCGTCCATGAAGTCGTTGAAGAAGGGTACGATCAGCCCGCCTTCGTCGCGCATCAGCACGGCCATGTCGCGATAGATGCCCTTGCGCTTCTCTTCGTCGAGTTCGCCACGCGATGCCACCACCATCTGGTCCATCTGCGGGTTTTTAAAACGCGTGTCGTTCCAGTCGGCATTCGACGTGTAGCCGGTGGTGTACATCTGATTCTGCGTCGCCCGACCACCCCAATAGGACAGGCAGAAAGGCTGCTTGTTCCAGACTTCCGACCAATAGCCGTCACCTGGTTCGCGGCGCACCTCGATCGTGATGCCGCATTTGGCGGCACTTTGCTGGAACAGCTGCGCCGCGTCGATGGCGCCCGGGAAGGCGACGTCGGAGGTGCGCAAGAGGATCGAGCCGCTGTGACCCGATTTCTTATAGAACTCGGCCGCCTTTTCCGGGTCGAAGACGCGCTGTTCGATCCCTTCGGGGAAGAGCGGATAGGCCTTGTTGACGGGAAAGTCGTTGCCTACCGTGCCATAGCCGCGCAGGATCGTTTGCAGCATCTGCTCGCGATCCACCGCAAGCTTCAGCGCCATGCGCAGATCCTTGTTGTCGAAAGGCGGCGTGTCGCAGAACATGTTGATGGGATAATAACCCTTGCCCGACACGTTCTCGATCGACACGCCCGGCAGGCGCTTCACAAGGTCGACGATCTTCGGCTCGACGCGGTTGATGAAGTGCACCTGACCGCTTTGGAGCGCTGCCATACGTGCCGTCGGATCGTTCATCACGATGATCTCGACCTGGTCGGCGAAGCCCATATGCTCCTTGTCCCAGAAGTTCTCGAACCGCTTGCCGCCATAGCGGATGCCCGGCTCGTCCACTGTCACCTTGTAGGGGCCGGCTGAGATGCCCGATGTCGGGTTGTCCTTGCCGCCATTCGGCTGGATCAGCAGATGGTAGTCGGCAAGAAGATAGTTGAACTCGGCGTCGGGCTCCTTGAGCGTGATCACGACCTCGTTGCCACTCGCCTTGATCGTGTCGACATTGCCGAGAATGCCGAACGCGCCGGAGTTTGAGTTCTTGTCGGCGTGGCGCTCGATGGTCGCCGCCACGTCCTCGGCCGTTACCGTCTTGCCGTTGTGGAACTCCACCCCCTGGCGGATCTTCATCGTCCAGGTCTTGGCGTCCGACGATGGGCCAGCTTCTTCCGCGATGCGATTTTCGAGGCCACCGTCACGCGTCAGGCGGAACAGGAACTCGCCCCACTGCTTGCAGAAGTTGAACGGCACTTGGCTGAGGTTGAGCGCCGGATCGAGGCTGTTGGTGGATTCGCCACCCTGCAGACCGGCGCGCAGAATGCCGCCGCGAACGGGGCTTTGCGCCTGCGCGGCGCTCGACAGCATCGTATTGGCGAACGCAGCCGAGACGCCCAGTGCTGCAGCACGTCCAAGAAAGTCACGGCGCGACAGCTGGCCAGTCATGACACGGCGGCTGAGGAAGTCGAGTTCTGACATGGATACTCCTGTAAGCAAAACGTCGTTCCGACGATGGACCGGAACGACGTGGAAAGTCTTGAAAACAACATTTGTCGTTTAGCTGGCTAAGGTCAATTGCCTGCGCCTGCCATCTTGCGACCCTGGATCGCCTTTTCCAGCCAGCCGATCTCCATTTCGGGAACGGAGCGCAGGAGAAGGTCCGTGTAATCGTCGAAGGGCGGGGTGAGCACGGTGCTCTTGGAGCCATAGCGCACGACCTCGCCGCGATACATCACGGCAATGGAGTCGGCGATCGACTTCACGGTAGCGAGGTCATGCGTGATGAAGAGGTATGCGACGTCTTCTTCCGCCTGCAGGCCAAGCAGCAGTTCGAGGATGCCATGCGCCACCAATGGATCAAGCGCGCTGGTGACCTCGTCGCAGATGATCAGCTTGGGCTTGGCGGCGAGCGCTCGGGCGATGCAGACGCGCTGTTTCTGGCCGCCGGAGAGTTCGGCCGGATAGCGGTCGGCATAGCCCTTGCCCATCTCGATTTTTTCAAGCAGTTCGGCCACGCGCTGGTCGCGCTCGCGGCCGCGCATCTTGAAGTAGAATTCGAGCGGTCGGCCGATGATCGTGCCGACGGTCTGGCGCGGATTCATCGCGACATCCGCCATCTGGTAGATCATCTGCAATTCACGCAGATCGTTGCGCGTACGGTCGCTGAGCTTGTTGCCCAGCCTGCGGCCGTCGAAGGTGATCGAGCCTTCCATCGGCGGCAGCAGGCCGGTGATGGCGCGGGCGAGCGTCGATTTGCCGGAACCGGATTCGCCGACAACGGCCAGGGTCTGGCCAGGGAACACATCGACCGAGACGTTCTTCAGCACCTTGACCGTGCCGCCGCCGTAAGAGGCCGTCACGTTCTTCACCGACAAAACGGGCGTCACGCCCGGCGCATGTTCCTGATGCTCGATCTGGTGCACGGAAACGAGTGCATTCGTATAGGCCTGGCGCGGTTCCTTGATGATCTGGTGCGTGCCGCCCCATTCCACCAGTTTGCCATGACGCAGCACCATGATTTCGTCGGACACCTGCGCGACGACGGCCAGATCATGGGTGATGTAGAGCGCCGCCACATGCGTATCGCGGATTGCTTCCTTGATCGCCGCCAGCACGTCGATCTGCGTCGTCACGTCGAGCGCGGTGGTCGGCTCGTCGAAGACGATCAGGTCCGGCTCCGAGCACAGCGCCATCGCGGTCATGACGCGCTGCAGCTGGCCGCCGGACACCTGGTGCGGATAGCGCTCGCCGATCGTTTCGGGGTTCGGCAGGCTGAGCTTGCGGAAGAGTTCGATCGCGCGCTTTTCGGCTGCGGCGCGAGAGAGAACGCGATGTTCCAGGGCGGCTTCCACCACCTGGTCCATCAGCTTGTGCGCGGGGTTGAAGGCAGCGGCCGCCGATTGTGCGACATAGCAGACTTCGCGCCCGCGCATCCGGCGCAGACCACCGGCGCCGGTTTTGCGCAAGTCACGCCCGTTCAGCAGGATCTCGCCACCGGTGAGACGCACGCCGCCACGGCCGAAGCCCATGGAAGACAGGCCGATCGTGGACTTGCCGGCACCGGATTCGCCGATCAGGCCGAGCACCTTGCCACGTTCGAGCTTGAGCGAAACGTCGTCCACCAGAACGACGTCGCGCGGTTTCTCGCCGGGCGGATAGACGGTTGCCTCGATGCGCAGGTTGCGGATGTCGAGCAGGGCGCCGTCGGCACGTGGTTTGGGCCGGGCTCTTGATTGTGCTTCAGCCATCAACCACGGCCTCCCTTTAACGAGGTGGTCCGGTTCAGCACCCAGTCCGCCACGAGGTTGACGGAGATCGCCAGCGCCGCGATGGCAGCGGCCGGGATGAGGGCCGCGCCGATGCCGAACACGATGCCATCCTTGTTTTCCTTCACCATGCCGCCCCAATCCGCGTTCGGCGGTTGAACGCCGAGGCCCAGGAAGGAAAGCGCCGACAGGAACAGCACGGCATAGATGAAGCGCAGACCGAGTTCGGAAATCAGCGGCGACAGGGCGTTGGGCAGGATCTCGCGGAAGATAACCCAGCCCGTGCCTTCGCCGCGCAGGCGCGCCGCTTCCACGAAATCCATGACGTTGATGTCGACCGCAACCGCGCGCGACAGGCGGTACACGCGGGTGGAATCGAGGATGCCCATTACCAAGATCAGGGTCAGCATGGTGGAAGGCAGAACCGACAGAACGACGAGGCCGAAGATCAGCGTCGGGATCGACATAAGGAGGTCGACGAAGCGCGACATGATCGTGTCGAACCATCCACCGACCACGGCTGCGGTGAAGCCGAGCACGGCGCCCAGCGTAAAGGACAGCGCAGTGGCCAGCACCGCGATGAAGATCGTGGTGCGCGCGCCATAGATGATGCGTGTGAGCAGATCGCGGCCGATATTGTCGGTGCCGAGCCAATGCGCTGATGACATCGGCGCCCAAACTTCGCCGACGATCTCGCCATTGCCGAAGGGTGCGATCCATGGCGCGAAGATCGCCATGATCAGGAACATCGCGGTGAGGACCAATCCGATCAACGCGCCGATGGGGATACGGGCGATGCTCATTTCGGATGCCTCAGACGGGGATTAGCGAGGATCGCGGCGATGTCGGCCACCATGTTGAGCGTGATGTAGACGGCCGCGAAGATCAAACCGACCGCCTGTACGACCGGCACGTCGCGCTTGGAGACGTGGTCGACGAGATACTGCCCCATGCCGGGATAAACGAAGATCACTTCCACCACGACCACGCCCACCACGAGGAAAGCGAGGTTGAGCATCACCACATTGATGATCGGCGCGATGGCGTTCGGGAACGCGTGGCGGCGGATGATCTTGAGCGGGCTCAGGCCCTTCAGCTCGGCCGTTTCGATGTAAGCCGACTGCATCACGTTGAGCACGGCCGCACGCGTCATGCGCATCATATGGGCGAGCACAACCAGGGTCAGCGCGGTTGCCGGCAGCACCACGGCCTGAAGCCGTTGCAGGAAGCTCATGCTGTCATAAACGGTCGAGCTCGCGGGAAACCATTGCAGCTTCACGGCAAAAACCAGGATCAGCAGATAGCCGATGAAGAATTCCGGCAGCGAGGTCGAGGCCAGCGCAAAGCCGGAAATCGCCTTGTCGATGATGCCGTTGCGATAGCGCACCGCCAACAGGCCGAGCAGGATGGCCAGCGGCACCGACACGACGGCGGCGCAGGCTGCAAGGAAGAGCGTGTTCGCCAGGCGTCCGCTCAGGGCCGTTGCGATGTCGCGTTTGTTCGACAACGCGGTGCCGAGATCACCTTGCAGGATGCCGAACAGCCAGCGGAAATAGCGGATGTAAGCGGGATCGTTGAGCCCCAGCTCGCGGCGCAGGTTTTCCAACGCTTGCGGCGTTGCAGCCTGACCGAGAATGGACTGGGCGACATCGCCCGGAAGGATCTGCGTGCCGGCGAAGATCAACACCGACACGGCCAGAAGGAGAAGAACGCCCAGCGCAACACGCTGGGCGATCAGTTTTGCGACGGTTGCACCCCCCATGAAACTCAGGCCTGGAGCCAGACGCGGATCGCGGCCTTCAGGTTGGAGGTTTCATGGTTGGGATCGACCACCCAGCCCTGAACTTCCTCGCGATGCGCATCGATGAAGTCGTTGAACATCGGCAGGATCAAGCCGCCATCGTCGCGCACTTTGGTTGCGGCGTCGCGGTAAAGCGCGGCGCGCTTGGTGTCGTCGAGTTCGGCGCGCGCCTGGAGGATGATCTTGTCGAAGCCTTCGTCGAAGAAGCGGGTGTCGTTCCAATCCGCGCCTTTGACATAGGCCGTCGAATACATGGAATCCTGCGTCGCGCGGCCACCCCAATAGGAAGCGCAGAACGGCTGTTTGTTCCAGACTTCGGTCCAGTATCCGTCGCCCGGCTCGCGCTTGACCTCGATCTGAATGCCGGCCTTCTGCGCCTGCTGCTGGAAGAGCTGCGAGGCATCCACGGCGCCGGGGAAGGCAACGTCGGAGGTTTGCAGCACGAGCGGGCCGCTGTGGCCGGACTTCTGATAATGGAACTTGGCCTTTTCCGGATCGTAAGCGCGCTGTTCGATGCCTTCGGGGAAGAGCGCATAGCTCTTGTTGATCGGGAAGTCGTTGCCCACGGAGGCATGGCCCTGCAGGATCTGCTGCACCATCTGCTCGCGATCAATGGCGAGCTTCAGCGCCATGCGCAAGTCGGCATTGTCGAACGGCGCGGTGTTGCAATGCATCAGGAAGACATAGTGGCCCTTGGAGGGGACGCTGACGATCTTCACGCCCGGCGCGCGGGCTAGAAGCGCCACGGTCTTCGGTTCGACGCGGTTGATGATGTGAACCTGGCCGGACTGAAGTGCTGCCATGCGGGCCGTGTTGTCGTTCATCACGATGACTTCGACGGAATCGACATGGCCGACATCGTCGCGCCAATAGCCGTCATACTTCGTCGACATGTGACGCACGCCCGGCTCGTCGACCTCGACCTTGTAAGGGCCGGTGCCGATACCATCGGCCGGATTGTCGAAGCCGCCATTGGGCTGGATGATGAGGTGGTAGTCAGTCAAAAGCAGCGGCAGGTCGGCATTGCCGCGCTGCAGCTGGAACACGACATTGTCGCCGTCGACCTTCACTTCCTTGATGTCGCCCAGCACGCCAAGGGCTGCCGATTTGGTGTTGGCGTCGGCATGGCGGCGGATGGTCTGCGCCACGTCTTCGGGCTTCATTTCCTTGCCGTTGTGGAACGTCACGCCCTTGCGGATCTTGAAGCTCCATTCAGCCGCATCCGGCGAGGAATCCCAGGACTCCGCGAGGACCGGCTGTGCCGATCCATCGGTCGGTGACTGGACCACCAGCAGTTCGCCCCAGGTCGAGGAAAAGTTCTGCGGCACCTGGGTCAGGATGGTTGCGGGGTCGAGGCTGTTGGTGGATTCGCCGCCCACCAGACCCATGCGCAAAGCGCCGCCTTTTTGCGGTGCCTGCGCCTTTGCGGAACTCGCCAGCAAGCCATTGGCGAAGGTGGCGCTGACGCCGAGCGCTGCCGCCCGGCCGAGAAAATCGCGTCGGCTCAACCGGCCCGATGCAACGCTGCGGCTCAAGAAATCGAGTTCGTTGGACATGCGTTTGTTCCTCACTCTGTCGGTGGTTGAGCCGATTAAACCGGCTTCATTGAAGGCGAGTATGACAAGGCGCCGGGCCCCTGTCACCCGATGGGATGCGACATGGCATGGCGTAATTGATACCGTCGCAAACAGGGTATCGTAACCCCGGATGCGCCAAATTTTTCCATCTTTCCTCGTAAAATTACCCAGGAAAGACAAAGTTTTCGCGCGGTGGACAGGAAAATCAGGAGGAAAGTGGGCCGTGTCGCAAATGCGTGGTTTGCGCGCCAGAAATAGGATTCGGTCGGATCGAGGTGCGTCGAAGCGTCGTTAAACGGCTCAGTTCAGGGCTTTCGGTGACGACCCTTCAAACAAAAAGCGAGCGGCCGTTTCAGCCGCTCGCTTTGGGATGTCAGGCAGCTTCCTGCACATGCGCTTCCAGGAACCAGAGGTTCTTGTCGAGCACACGCGAGAAGGCGGTGAAGATGTCGGCGGTGTCGGCATCACCCGCTTCGTCAGCCTCGTCGATCGACTTGCGAACGGCATTCGCCGTGTCGGCATAGCGGTCGATCAAAGCGGCCAGATGATCCTCGATCTTGTAGATACCGGTGGGATAGGCCGTCAGCTTGCTCTTTTCTGACACCGTCTCCTTGGTACCAAGCGCCGTACCGCCAAGCTGCACGGCGCGTTCTGCGATAATGTCGACATGCTCGTCGATCGCAGTGCGGAACTGATCCAGAAGTTCGTGGATCGCGATGAAACGCGGACCCTTGAGGTTCCAATGCGCCTGCTTAGTGATCAGCGCGAGGTCGATGGCGTCGGCAAGGCGCGCGTTCAGCAGCTCGATCGAGACTTGCTTGGTATTGGAAGGCGTGTCGTTCTTGGTCTGGTGCATTTTCATGATGGGTTCCTTTCCCTTCGCTTTCTATAGCACCAATGCCGCTAGTTTAGAACTGTTCCAATGTAGAGTGCATGGCAGCTTTGCGTGGCAAGCAGATCAGCCGATTGAATCACTGCCATCGCTTGCATTGCCGAACAGACCGGACGAAACACGGCACGCAATGATGAAGGATAGGTTTGTCGATGCGTGAAACGCTGATCCGAGGCCGCGTGCTGTGGTTTCTCCGCCGCCCGGAAAGCCGCGATGATCTTGCTGCCTGTTCTTACGATGAGGATGGTGCGGTGCTGGTGCGCGATGGCTTGATCGTGCAAGCCGGCGCCTATGATCGCGTGTCGCAGGTGGCAGGCAAGGGCGCGGAGATCATCGATCACCGGCCGCATCTGATCCTGCCGGGCTTCATCGACGCGCATGTCCACATGCCGCAAATGCAGGTCATCGCTTCCTACGGCACGGAACTGCTGGACTGGCTCAACACCTACACCTTCCCGGAAGAATCCAAGTTCCGCAATGCCCAGCACGGCCGCCGCATCGCGCGTCTGTTCCTCGACGAGAGCATACGGCACGGCACTACGACGGTCGCTGCCTATTGCTCGGTGCACAAGTCTTCCGCCGAAGCCTTCTTCGAGGAGGCACACACTCGCAACATGATGGTTATCGCCGGCAAGGTGATGATGGACCGCAATGCGCCGGACGCGGTGCTCGACACCGCGCAAACGGCTTATGACGACTCAAAGGCGCTGATCGAAACCTGGCACAATCGCGGCCGCCAGCGTTACGCCATCACGCCCCGTTTCGCGCTGACCTCGACGCCCGAACAGCTAGAAGCCGCCGGTGCGCTGGCGCACGAGTATCCCGATTGCCACGTGCAGACGCATTTGTCGGAAAACCACGCCGAGATCGCCGAGACCATGGCGCTCTATCCCGGCCTACAGGACTACACCGCCATCTACGAACATTACGGCCTGACCGGCCCGAGGAGCCTGTTCGGCCACTGTATCCATTTGTCTGAACGTGAAGCCGATGCGCTGTCTGACAGCGGCTCCGTCGCCGTGTTCTGCCCGACATCCAACCTGTTCCTGGGCTCCGGCCTGTTTGCCTATCACCGCTACAATCGCCGCGAGAAGCCACTGCGCGTTGCCGTCGCCAGCGATGTCGGGGGCGGCACCAACTATTCGCTGCTGCGCACCATGGACGAAGCCTACAAGGTCATCGCGCTGCAAGGCGAAAAGCTTAACCCGCTCGCCTCCTTCTGGCAGATCACGCGCGGCAATGCCGAAGCGCTGTCGATCAGCGACAAGGTCGGCACACTGGACGCCGGCACCGACGCCGATCTCGTTGTACTCGATGCGTCCGTGACGCCGACCATGGCGCTGCGCATGGAAACGGTTCGCTCGCTGGCGGAAGAACTCTTCCTGCTGCAAACGCTGGGCGACGACCGTGCCGTGCGCGAAGTGTATGTGGCGGGCAGGGCGGTGAAAGGTGGCTCTTAAGTCAATCGCTTGGATGGCGGCTTCCGACGCGATCTATGCCGGCGCTATGGCCTGGACGACACCCCGGCCAACAACCTTGTCCAACTCACGGATCTCAAACACGTCGCCAACGTGGATAGAGGGGCCGAAAAACTCCCAGCTCGGGAACACAATTGAGGCGATCAGACTCTCGCCGGGGTAATGGATTTGATCATCGGTATAGGTGTGAAATCCGGTGGCAAGATAGTCCACGCCAGGAAACTTGTGATACGGATCATAGCCTGTCCGAACGCCGTCAGACTTGGGATAGGGCACGTCTTTCGAGAGTGTCAGCAATGCTTTGACGTGAAACATGACAGTGCCTCGCACCCGTTCATGACAAAGTTTCTGATTTCTCCTGATTCATCAAGCTGAGGTGACGTTCGAGTAGCTGTGAGCCTCAGTGGAGATGAAGTGCGAACAGTCGCTAATTGGACTACAGCTTCCATCGCAACACACCGGTCACCAATCACTGCAAAGATCGGTCAAACTGTCCGCTTCTGCCATCTCTGCGCGATCTAGGCGTCAGCCTTATTGGGGCAGTGTTTACGCCGCCATCAGTTTCTTCACCGCGTGCATATCGGCGACAAACCGGGCATGTTCGGCTTCCTTGTCGCGCGGATCGGGAATGCGCAGGATAAACGACGGGTGGATCGTCAAGAACACGCGCAGACCATCCTCGCGCGTCACCACCTGACCACGCATCTTGGTGACTGCGATTGCCTTGCCGAGCAGTGACAATGCGGCCGTTGCGCCCAGCGCCACGGCCAGATCCGGCTTGATCAGTTTCAGCTCGTGATCGATCCACCAGCGGCAGGCACTAACTTCGCCGGCATTGGGCTTGGCGTGGATGCGGCGTTTGCCGCGCAGTTCGAACTTGAAGTGTTTCACGCTATTGGTGACATAGGTGATGGAGCGATCGACGCCGGCTTCTTCCAGCACGCCATCGAACACCTTGCCGGCAGGACCGACGAACGGGCGCCCGGCGATATCCTCCTGGTCACCCGGTTGTTCGCCGACAAAGACGATGCGCGCGTCATCGGGACCTTCGCCGAACACGGTCTGCGTGGCATTCGCCCAGAGCGGACAGCGGCGGCAGCCCTTGGCTGCATCGCGCAACTCGTCGATCGTGGTGGCATCCGCGCCATCGCCGATTTCGGGCTCGGCCTTGGACCAGTGCTTGGCGCGCACGGTTTCATGATGAGGGGCTGGGATGGTCGGCATCCTGGCTATCATCTCCTGAGCGGACTTCTCAGCGCCCGCGATCAGATCAGGAATGAGCGTGGCCTCCGGCAGGTTCCGCCAATATTTCTTCGGCATCTCCGCCTGCATCGCCTTTACCTTCAGCCGCGCGGGATTGAAGATGTTGGCGTAATAGGTCTTCCACAGCGCTTCGAGGTCATCGTCGCTCGGCGCGTCCCGCTTCTCGGCACCCGGCCCGAAGCGCAGGGTTTCGCCATCCCAGTCGGCCGAAAGCTCCGGCGTCAGGATCGTCCAATTCATGCCGGTGAAGCGGCGCTGGAAAAAGGGCGCGTTGCGCTCGACGATGTGATGCTGCGGCTCGAACCAAGCGACATAGCGCTCGACCTCGCCTTCCACGATCTGCCGGAAGCGCACGAAAGCGCGCATCTTGTGAATGTCGCGGCGCACGCTTTTTGCCATCTCGCTTAAGCGGATGATGTCGCGGTCGGACGCGATCTTCATCAGATCGTGGTCGGATCGCAGCCGGAACAGGATGCGATAGAGCAGGGCAAAGCGCTGCGGGTCGGAATGGCAGATTACCAGTTCGGCCAAATCCACGAAGGCGCGCGGCACGTTCATTGTCGCGCCATCAGGCACATCGGGCAGCGGCTCGCGCGAACCGAACAGATCGCCATTGCTGCCAGTCGACCATGTCACGCGATCCGACGGCACCTCGTTCAGCGCAAGCCGCCGCGCAGCGTCGCGCCAGCCGGCGAAATCCGTTTCGCCATCGAGCAGGGCATCGAAGGAGAAGGGGAGTGGCTTCGGCTGGGCGCCCATCAGAACAGGCTCAGCTGTTGCGGTTTTGGCACCAGCTTCTGGCGCAAATGCTGCGTGTCGGTCAGCCCGCCCGGCGACCAGCCTTCCGCCACAAGGAACGGCCGCACCTTGGCAACGGACGCGCAGAGCTTGCCGACATCTTCCAGCCTGAGACGGCGATAACGCCGCACTTCCAGGATCTTCGTCACCGCCTTGGTGCCAAGCCCCGGCACGCGCAGCAGCATCTCCCGGCTGGCGCGGTTCACATCCAGCGGAAACTGTCCACGATTGGCCAGCGCCCAGGCGAGCTTGGGATCGACCTGCAGATCGAGCATGCCGTCGGCCTGATCGGCAACGATCTCCTGTTCCGAAAACCCGTAAAAGCGCATGAGCCAATCCGCCTGATACAGCCGATGCTCGCGCATCAACGGCGGCTTCATCGACGGAAGGGCAGCGGACGAATCCGGAATCGGGCTGAAGGCGGAGAAATAAATGCGGCGCAGATGATAGGAGCCGTAAAGACGCGCGCTGGTCTTGAGGATCGTCGCATCGGTCGTCTGGTCGGCCCCCACGATCATCTGCGTGGATTGCCCGCCCGGCGCAAAGCGCTCGCGGCGCTTGGTCTTCATGGTAGGCTCGGACTTCTCCTCGATCCGCGAACGCAGATTCGCCATCGACAGCCGGATCGTTTCCGGCTTCTTTTCCGGCGCGAGCCGCTTTACGCCCTCATCGGTCGGCAGTTCGACATTGATCGACAAACGGTCGGCATACTTACCCGCCGCATCCAGCAATTCCGGCGCGCATTCGGGAATGGTCTTGAGGTGGATATAGCCGCCGAACTTGTGCACCTCGCGCAACTGCCGCGCGATCTCCACCATCTCGCCCATCGTCTCATCCGGCGAGCGGATGACGCCGGAAGACAAAAACAGGCCCTCGATATAGTTGCGCTTGTAAAAATTCAGCGTGAGCTGCACGACCTCATCCACCGTGAAACGGGCGCGCTTCACATTGGAGGACGAACGATTGATGCAGTACGAGCAATCGTAGATGCAGAAGTTGGTCAGAAGGATCTTCAGCAGCGAGATACAGCGGCCGTCCGGCGCATAGGCATGGCAGATGCCGGAGCCTTCAGTCGAACCTATGCCGCCCGACTTCAGCGAATTGCGTTTCGCCGCCCCTGAGGATGCGCAGGATGCATCATACTTTGCGGCATCCGAAAGGATCGCCAGCTTTTCGCGAGTGCTGAGAACGGCCATACGTTCATAATATGTTCTCTGCTCAACCGTTCCAGCGGAAACGAAGATGCCGTAGCGTCATCCTGACACAATTCGGCGATCGGAGTTTAAGCTGTCGGAATGAAGATTGTAGCCCGGTCAGCAAGAAAGTGCTTATCCAGCATGTCCTGGATGATCCGGCGCGTTCGTGCGACTGTCGCACGTGAACGTGCTTCGACCTCGTGCGTGGTGACCGCTTCATCCACCAACGCGATATTCATCGAGGCAATCTTCGTGGCTTTGAAAGCGAGGTAAAGTTCCTCGCCGAAGATCCAGATCTTGTAGGAGATGTCGCGGTGCTCGTCGGACGAGAGGCCATCAAGATCAAACTGAATGATGATCCGATGACCCATTGTCTTACCCCGCGATGTCGATCACGCCGCAGTCGCCGGTTTCCGTGCCGAAGGCCAGTCGGCGCTCGTCCTTGTCCCAGTTCATAGTGGAAATCGGCCCTTTACCCTCGCGCTTGAGCAGGATTTCCTTTTGGTCCGCGACTCGCACGGCCAGCACCATGCCGTCGGCATAGCCGATCGCCAGGATTTCCTCGCTGGGATGGAAGGCAACGGCGGTGACCATCGTGTTGCCGCGTGTGCCGAGTTCCAGCGGCGGCTTGCCCATCGGGCCGTCCTTGCCTTGGAAGGGCCAGACGATCGCGGCCGGCGCACCGGAGGAGGCGAGCCAGCGTCCCTTCGCCGACCAGGAAAAGCTCTTCACCTTTGCGGGATAGCCGGTCATGCGCATGTGGCGGCCATCCGACAGCTTCCAGCCGTGCAGCGCGTTTTCCTGCATGGTGGTGACGAGGAAATCGCCGTTGGGCGAGAACGTCACGCCGGTGTGTGCGCCGGCCCATTCCATTTCCACCGGCTTGCCCTCGGTGCCCGGAAAATGCAGCGTCACGCCATTGTAGCGGGCGACGCCGAAGCGCAGGCCCTTGGGCGCAAAAGCCAGACCTTCCACCGAGCGCGGATGCTCGAACGGCTTGATCGTGCCATTGGCAAGGCGCGCATAGGCCGTGCGGCCGCTGCCGAAGGCAAGCACGCCTTGCGGCCCGGCAGCCACTGAGGTGATCCACTTGCGCGGCGCTTCATGCAGCACCTCGACTGTGGCCTGGCCACCGGAACGGCAAACCTTGCCGTCCTCGCCGCCGGTCAGCAGCGTTTTGCCGGAGTGTTCGACGCTCGCGCAAAGCAGGCCGTCATGAAGCTCCGTCCATTGATGGCCATGGTCGAGGCGGTGGATCGTGCCATCGGCCAGAGCGAAATGCGGCACGCCGTCCAGAAAAACGGCGGCGATGCAGTGACCGTCGAGGTCAAGTGGTGCAACAGTGGGCATGCTTGCTTACTGGGCCTGGCAAGCTTCGAAGGAGCGGGTCAGCTTCTCGCGGTCGAGATCCCTACCGATGAAGACGAGGCGCGATTCATGCTTCTCGTCATCCTTCCAGGCACGCTGGTGGTCGCCTTCCACAATCATGTGGACGCCCTGCACGACATAGCGGTCCGGATCGTCCTTGATCGCAATGATGCCCTTGAGGCGCAGGATGTTCGGACCATCGGTCTGCGTGACCTTGTCCAGCCACGGGAAGAAGCGTTTCGGATCCATCTCGCCGCCGCGCAGCGAGATCGACTGCACCGTCACGTCATGGATCGGCGAGACGTCGCCATGGTGGTGGTGATCGTGGTCATGATCGTGATGATGATGGTCATGCCCATGATCATGGTGGTGATGATCATGGCCGCAGTCCGGACCGCAAACATGGTCATGCCCGTGGTCGTGATCATGCGCTTCCTCGAGGAAGTGCGGATCGTTGAGCAGCACGCGATTGAGGTCGAAGGCGCCGCGATCGAGCACATTGGCGAGGTCGACGCCCGAACGCGTCGTACGATAGATCTTGGCGGCGGGATTGATGGCGCGGATCGTGGCTTCCACCTTGCGCACTTCGTCTTCGGAAACGAGATCGACCTTGTTCAGCACGACCACATCGGCGAAGGCAATCTGGTCTTCGGCCTCGCGGCTGTCCTTCAAGCGCATCGGCAGGTGCTTGGCGTCGACCAGGGCGACCACGGCATCGAGCCGGGTCTTGGCGCGCACATCGTCATCCATGAAGAAGGTCTGTGCCACCGGCACGGGATCGGCGAGGCCGGTTGTTTCCACCACGATCGCATCGAAGCGGCCGGGACGGCGCATCAGGCCTTCCACGACGCGGATCAGGTCGCCGCGCACCGTGCAACACACGCAGCCATTGTTCATCTCGTAGATTTCCTCGTCGGATTCCACGATCAGGTCGTTGTCGATGCCGATCTCGCCGAATTCATTGACGATCACCGCATAGCGCTTGCCATGCGCTTCGGACAGGATGCGGTTGAGAAGCGTGGTCTTGCCGGCGCCGAGATAGCCGGTCAGAACGGTGACGGGGATCTGTGCGGGAGCCTGTGGTGCTGCTGAGATTGCGGCTTCGCTCATGGCGGACCTCTTAGGGATGTTATAGTGTTTCGTCTGTCCATATAGGACGATGTTATGGCGATTGCACGACCTGATCGCGCGAGAGCAGCTTCCTAATCGAAACGCGCGAGGTCGAAGCGCGCGACATCCTCAAGCAGTTCCACGAAGCCGCGTGCGGCATGATCGAGGATGCGATTGCCGAGTTCCAACGTCGCGGCCGCCGCGTTTCCGACGACCCCTTCCGCAGACAGATCGCTCATCAGCCAACCGAAAGCATGCGGCCCATAAGCGCGCAGATGCTTGAAGCGGGTGATGAAGTCGCTTTGACGGGTGGCAAAATCTCGCGCTTGTCTCATATCGACGCGATCCGGTGCCAGCGCCAGCATGACCGCCGTTTCAATCAAGCCGCCGTGGATGCCGAGCGCTTTTTCTTCCGCCGATACCAACCCTTCCGGCAAGCCAAAGCGCGTCCAGCTCGTCGCCACCGCCAGCATGTTGAAGCGCTGCCGCAACTCGGTTGTGACCACGGTCATCAAAGGCGAGTTGCCGCCATGCGCGTTGAGCAGCACGAAGCGGCGCACGCCGGCTTTGTTCAAACTCGCGCCGATGCCAATCCAACGCTCGATCGCTTCGCTGTAGGACAAGCTCCTGGTGCCCGCGACATGCAGGTGCTCGGGAGAGTAGCCGACGGGCTCCACAGGCAGAAAGTGCACATCGAGCGCTGCCGGCAACAGCGCCTTCGCGCGTTCAGCCACGCCTTGCGCGATGATCGTGTCCGTTTCGAACGGCAGATGCGGCCCATGTTGCTCGGTTGCGCCCAGCGGCAACACGGCAATGGTGGATGGTCGTTTGTCGGCTTCTGTTTTCGTCATCTGCTTGTAACATCACCGTGGCAAGCGAGCACTGCCCATAAAGGGTTCCGGCACACGCGCCGCCTTATGAGTTCAGGCTCTAGAAGGCGTAAGGTGCCCGGATAATCAAGTCGTGGTCAGGCGGTCCCGAGGGAAAGATGGCAAAATCGGAAAAAGGGACGGTGCTGACGCGCCTCCAATCCAGTGCAAGGCTTTCGCGCACGACACTCGCCTCGCGTCTGCTCGCCCACGGCTTCTATGCCGGCCAGGACCAGATCATGCTGGCTTTGGCACAGGATGACGGCCAGACGCCAAGTCAACTCGCCGCTCGGCTCGGCGTGCGCCCGCCAACCATCACCAAGACGATCAATCGTCTAGCGGGGCAGGGCTTTCTCGTGAAAGCGCAGTCTACCGAAGATGCGCGCCAGGCGCATGTGTCGCTCACCGAAACCGGCCGTGATGCGATCAAGGCCATCGAGAAGTCGATCCGTAAGACCGAAAAACTTGCGCTGAAGGGCTTCGACAAGAAGGACCAGAAGACGCTCTTCAAGCTCCTGATGAAGATCGAGGGTAACCTGACCGGCGCCGTTGCCGAAACCGATGCCGAAGACGTCATCGAACTCGAAGAAGCGGTCGCTGCGGAATAGCGCCCCAACAGGGGATGCCAAAAACAGTTCCGTCTTCGTCTTCTGCATGGCATAAGCCCCATCAACCGATTTAGGGGGCGTGTTTGTCCCCGATCCTGGTGCGGCTCGGAGGATCAAGCTGGCGCAGAAGATCAAACTGTCGACGATTGCGGATGCGCTCGGCGTGTCGACGGCTACCGTTTCGCTGGCTCTGCGTGACAGTCCGCTCGTTGCCGGCTCGACGCGTGAACGCATCAAGGAGCATGCGCGCGCGATCGGCTATATCTACAATCGCCGCGCCGCCAGCCTTCGCACGTCGCGGTCCGGCATTGTCGGTGTCGTGGTTCACGACATCATGAACCCCTTCTTTGCGGAAATCCTGCGCTCCATCGAAACCGAGCTCGACCGCAGCCGCCAGACCTTCATTCTCTCCAACCACTATGACCAGCTCGAAAAGCAGCGCACCTTCATGGACACGCTGCTGCAACTCGGCGCCGATGGCGTAATCATGTCGCCGGCGATCGGCACACCGGCCGCCGACATCGGCATGGCTGAAGACAACGGCTTGCCCGTCGTGCTGATTGCGCGCGACGTGGTCGGCGCCGAAGTGCCGGTTTTCCGCGGCAACGACGCGTTCGGCGTTGGCCTGGCCACGCATCACCTCATTTCGCTGGGACATCGCCGCATCGCGATGGTCGGCGGCACCGACCAGACCTCGACCGGTCGCGATCGCTATCAAGGCTATGTCGCCGCCATGGAACGGGCCGGGATTGCGGTCGATCCGGGCTGGCGGGTTGCCGGTCCGCGCACGAAGCTCGCCGGGTTCGAGGCTGCGCCGCGCTTCCTCGACATTGCAGACAAGCCGACGGCAGCCGTGTGCTGGAACGATCTGGTGGCGATCGGCTTGATGAACGGTCTGGCCCGCGCGGGCCTGGTACCGGGCGTCGATGTATCCGTCACCGGTTATGACGATCTGGAAGAAGCGTCCATTGCCACCCCGGCTCTGACCACGGTTTGGAACGGCCAGCGTGAAGTCGGACGGAGGGCGGCGCGTGCCTTGCTCGACCGTTTGAACGGCGCGACCGTGCATCTGCCGCAGGATCTGATTACGCCTGAGCTGCATGTTCGCCAGTCCACCGGACAGGCAATCGAGCGCAGCTGAAAACGAAAAAAGCGGCCATGAAGGCCGCTTCTTCGTTTCGATCACAGCTCGGCTTAGTTCGAGCTGTCGAACATGCCAAGGCCGCTCTCGTTGCGGGTGTCCGCCGGAACTGCCTTGTTGTCCTTCACCACCGAGCGAATGCGCGGCTGTGCGGGCGAACCGTCGCGCATGACCTTGCCGATCGACTGGGTGGTCGAACGGTCGACATTGCTGCCGGTCGCCGCGTTACGCGGCGAGCTGTCTGGACCGCGGTAGTAAGCGCCACCCTGATCAAAAAGACCAGCGCCGGCTTCGGTCTTGGAACCAACGGCCTGAGCGGACGCAACACCAGCGGTTGCACTCAGAACGGCGGCGGCAATAGCAAGCATCTTCATAGACATAATCAAATCCTGTCAGTTCTTAATGGCTGTCGCGAACGGCTATGATGGATCTTGTTCGCGACTGCAGCAGAAACGATGGTGCAGCGCAAAAGTTGCGCGGCTTACAAGTTTGTGAAGATGCGTGATGGCGCGGCCTTCAAGCGACTGGCTGTTCTAACTTACGCACAAACAAAAACAGCGGGCCGAAGCCCGCTGTTTTCAAGCAGTTCGGTAAGCCGAAGCTTACTTCATGCCGTTGACCTTCTTACACACGTTCAGCGTGGACTCTGGCGTGTCCTTGTTCTGAGCGGTGAACTCGTCCGTGCAGCCATCGCGAACAGCCTGCTGCTCTTCTGGGCTTAGGCCCTTCCAATAGGTCGCAACGTCGGCATCCGACTTCATGGTGCCCATCGAGGAGTCGGTGTAGAAGTTACCGACAACCGACTGGCTCGGCAGAGCCGGAGCAACTGCAGTACCTGCGCCCTTGTTGCCGACCGATTCACCTGGCAGTTCCGGCACGCCCTGCTGCGTGTTCTGGCCGGTTGCTTCCGAACCACCCGACTGGGTCGGGGTCTCGATAGCGGTCTGAGCATAGGCTGCGCCGGCAGTCATCGACATGGCGAGAGCGAGTGCGAAAAGCTTGGTCTTCATAGCAAATTCCTTTCGTGATCTCAGGTTGGACCATCGTAGCGGACGATCACACATATAACTCCGCTTGTTAGCCAAGGTTCCCCGCCGCCTTCAGAAGAAGACTCTGTTTTCGATCACTGCTTTGGCATAGTGAGCAAATTCTTGACTGAGCGGGAGCACGCTTCATGACCACCAGCCGTCCCTTGATCCTCGTCACCGGCAAGTTGATCCCGCATGTGCTGAAGCGCCTTGCCGCCAAGTTCGAGATCAAGGAGATCGCTCGGCCGGATGCCGATCTGCTGACGCCGGATGACCGCGAGCAGGTGCGCGGCGTTGCAGCGAGCTTCCTCGGCGCGTCCGCTCCTTTTATCGACGCGCTGCCCAAGCTCGAGATTATTGCCAGCTTCGGTGTCGGCTATGATGCCGTGGATGCCGGTCATGCCGCACAACGAAACGTCGTCGTCACCAACACGCCCGATGTTCTGACGGACGAAGTCGCCGACACCGCCATCGCACTTCTGTTGAACACCGTGCGCGGCTTCGGCCAAGCCGAGCGCTTCCTGCGCGCCGGCCAGTGGCCGCAGGGTCCCTTCCCACTGTCGAAGGGAACGCTGCGCGGCCGCCGGATCGGCATCTTCGGCATGGGCCGCATCGGTCTGGCCATCGCCCGCCGGCTGGAAGGGTTCGGCGTTCAGATCGCCTATCACAACCGCCGCCCCGTCGAAGGCGTATCCTACACCTACCACGCCACGCTCAAGGAGTTGGCCGCGGCCTGCGATACGCTGATCGACGTCGCGCCCGGCACACCGGAAACCACCCGTGCGGTCGACGCCGACATCCTCCAGGCGCTGGGGGCTGATGGCGTGTTCATCAATGTCGGCCGTGGTGCGACAGTCGATGAGCCGGCCCTGATTGAAGCCCTGCAAGCCAGAACCATCCTCGCTGCCGGTCTCGATGTATTCGCGAACGAGCCCCACGTGCCGCAAGCGCTGATCGATGCGGACTACGCCACCTTGCTGCCGCATGTCGCCTCGGCCTCGCAGCATACGCGCGAAGCCATGGCCGACCTGCTGGTCAACAATCTCGAAAGCTGGTTCAGCAGGGGTGAGGCTCTGACGCCCGTTCCCGAAACCGCCGCGATAAGCCGGAAAGCCTGAGCCTTATTCAGCCGCCTGTTGCAGCCCGCGTGCCGCATAGGCGCGCACGGCATCGCCGAAAGCGCGGAACAACTGGCCGGAGGCTTCGTCGCTGGCCGCCCAATATTCGGGATGCCACTGCACGCCCACCGCAAAGGCCTTGGCATCCTTCACCGACACGGCTTCCACCGTGCCATCGGGCGCCACCGCCTCCACCTGCAAGCGATCGCCCAGCCGATCCACGGCCTGGCGATGCACGCTGTTGATCGTGATGTCGCCCGCGCCAAACACACCGGCCAGGCACGAGCCTGGCTTGATCGTCACGGGCTGGTGGATGGCGAAGCGCTCATCCTGGGTGGCCTCTTCGGGCGCGCGATGATCCATCGCGCCTTCGCGCTCCTGGATCTCGGCGGCCAGCGATCCGCCCATCGCGACGTTCATTTCCTGGATGCCGCGGCAGATCGCGAGCAGCGGAATGCCGCGCTCGATCGCCCGGCGGATCAGGGGCAGGGACGTCGCGTCGCGGTCGGGATCATAAGGTCCGTTCGCTTCGGTGGCTTCCTGGCCGTAGAGCGAGGGGTGCACATTGCTTTTGGAGCCGGTGATCATCACACCGTCGACGCGATCGAGCAGACCGTCGATGTCGACCCGCTCACCGAAGGATGGCACCAGCACCGGCATCACGCCCGCCACAGACACCGCCGCTTCCAGATATTGGTGCGGCGTCGCATGCCAAGTGTAGTTATCAAAGGCACGCTTGTCGGTCGGCACGGCAATGATGGGCAGGGACATCACGAACTCTCCAGGTCGCCGGATATGTAAACCCGGCCCAGTATCACGCCAAGGGACCTCAGCCGCCGAAGAACGAGGCCAGGCCCTGACCGGCGGCAAAGGCGGCATAGGCCAAAGCTGCGAAATAGATGACGGTCGCCACCAGCGTGAGATAGCCGAGGATCACGAAAACGCCGTCGCGCTGCGAAACGCCGAGGCACAGAAACAGGATCGCAAAAGCCGGCAGCGTGTTGGAAAACGGGATCAGGCCCAGCGGAAAGATCAGCAGAATGCCACCAGCCATGATGCCGAAGCCGTTCAGCCGGTTGATGAAGGCGCCGTCGGTCAGTGTCCGCACGCGCGGCCGGATCACGCGCTCGATCTTCGCCACCATATCGGCGCCGCGCTTCAGAATGCCGTTCAGCTTGTCGGCGTCGAGCGGGCGGTCCATCAAACGCTCGGGCAGCCAGGGCGCGCGATTGGTGATGATGCCGACGCTGATCAGGATGATCGCGGCACCGAACACGGTCGAGACGCCGGGAATGGAAACGGGCAGCAGGAAGGGAATCGTCAGCAGCGCGCAAAGCAGCAGAAGACCCTGCTCGCCGATCAGCCGCACCAGTTCGCGCAAGGTGACATGCTCGCCGCGGATCTGGCTGATCGTGCGCATGAGCGCGTCGCGCAGCGACTCCGAACTGTCCTGAAAAGTCGCCATGCTGATCGTGATCCGATTTATCGTCATTGATGTTTGCGGCACGAAGCCACAGCGCGCCTAATATGTGGTTACGCCTTCCGTTTCCAGACCAATGCAGCTGCCTTTTGTTCATTAAAGACCGCGCGCGCAACCATGCCATCAGGTGCGCCTAAGTGTTTATGTCGCGCTGCTAGACACTACCGGTGCAGCGTGTATTCATGCGCTACCAAGCCGGTCGCCAACTGGCGTCGGGGGGAGCTTCTAACAAGAATTCGGCATCACGGATTCGAGACGATGGCGGAGGAGAGCATCATGGATCGTCGTACATTTATCACCAAGGCAGGCTTTGCAGGCGCTGGCGCTGCTGCCGCTGCCACGACCCTGGCCGCCCCGGCCATCGCGCAGTCCAACCCGAAGATCACCTGGCGCATCGCCTCGTCTTTCCCGAAGTCGCTTGAAACCATTTATGGCGGCGCTCCGGATCTCGCCAAGATGATGAGCGAGGCAACCGAGGGCAACTTCACCTTACAGCCCTTCGCTGCCGGCGAAATCGTGCCGGGCCTGCAGGCGATGGATGCGGCGTCGTCCGGCACTGTGGAAGCCGCCCATACCGTCGGCTATTATTATGTCGGCAAGGACCCGACCTGGGCCCTCGGCTCGGCCGTCCCCTTCGCGCTCAACGCGCGCGGCATGAACGCCTGGATGTATCATGGCGGCGGCATGGCTCTTTATAACGAGTTCCTGGGCAAGAGCGGGCTGATCGGTTTTCCGGGCGGCAATACCGGCACGCAGATGGGCGGCTGGTTCCGCAAGGAAATCAAGACACCTGCTGATCTTCAGGGCCTCAAGATGCGCATCGCCGGCATCGCCGGCCAGGTGCTGAGCAAGCTCGGCGTGGTTCCGCAGCAGCTCGCCGGCGGCGACATCTATCCGTCGCTCGAGCGTGGCACGATCGATGCGGCCGAATGGGTCGGCCCGCATGACGACGAAAAGCTCGGCTTCCAGAAGGTCGCACCGTTCTATTACTATCCCGGCTTCTGGGAAGGTGGCCCGACCGTCCACTTCATGTTCAACAAGGCGGCCTATGATGGTCTTCCGGAGCACTACAAGTCGCTGCTGCGCACGGCATGCCAGGCAACCGACGCGAACATGCTGCAGAAATACGACTACCTGAACCCCATTGCGATCCGCAAACTGGTCGCGAACGGCGCGCAGCTGCGTCCGTTCAGCCCCGAAATCATGCAGGCCTGCTTCGATGCCACGAACGAGTTGTTCGCCAGCATCGAAACCACCAATGCCGATTTCAAGAAGATCTGGGAATCCATCAAGGCCTTCCGAAAGGAAAACTACCTCTACACCCAGGTCGCCGATTACCCCTTCGACAGCTTCATGGTCTCGCTTCAGCGCGCCAACAAGTTGTAAGGGCAGCCATCATCCAGCATCAAACCCCGGCCACCGAGCCGGGGTTTTTTGTTGGTGGAAGCGGGTGGGGTGCGGCTAACCCCAATCGTCCTCATCCTGAGGTGCGAGCCCGCAAGACGATGGCAAAGACTAGCTTTGTTGAACGGGCGAGCCTCGAAGGACGCACAACCTTCAAGCAGCTCTTCCCTCCTCTCATAAGGAGCGAAGGCAGAACGGTGATTGCTGCACACTCTTCGTCATCCTTGGGCGGAGCCGGAGCGTCAGCGAAGGCGCAGACCCGAGGATGACGAAGCGGGGAGGGTGCGGCCAACCCCAATCGTCCTCATCCTTGTATATTGCAATTGGTGCATACTATCGGCGTCGGGTGGTCAT
>NZ_DAMBUH010000041.1:337-29578 GCF_032053605.1 Tianweitania sp. | reverse complement strand
TGGCTCAGCCGGCGTTGCCGGCGTTTGCGGCGTAGCCGGAGTGGCCGGCGATGCGGGAGTAGCAGGCGTTGCGGGCGCGGACGGCGTTGCTGGTGTAGCGGGGGTTGCTGGTGTTGCCGGAGAAGCAGGGGTTGCCGGTGTCGGTCCGGTCTGCTCGCTTCCGGTTTGCTGGGTCGTGGTATTCTGGGCAAAGGCGGGCAAAGCGGCCAGTGCTGCGGAAAGGCCGAACAGTCCTGCTGCTGCGGAGCGCGTCAAGCGTTTCGGGTGCATGAGCGAAATCCTTGAATGAGCAAAGGGGGTGCCGATTAGCGGCGGCGGCGCGGGCGCGACAGCCGGGACAGAACCGGCATCGTGGCGAGCACCAGGATCAGGATGACCGTCGGCGCAACAAGGCGCGGAACCTGCGCCCACCAGTCGAAGCCTGCTTCCCAGAAGGCCCAGATCACCGTTCCGATATAGGTAAGGAGGTAAACCGACACTGCGGCAAGCGAGCCGCGAAACAGATAAAGCGCGGTCAAGATCAGGCCGAAGCCGGCGAAAACATAGTACCAGGAGCCGCCAAGCGCGATCAGGTAAGCGCCGCCGCCAAAGATCGGCAATCCGAAGAGAATGAGAACGATGCCCAGCGCAACCACCGCCCAGTAGCCCGCGCCGCGTTGGCGTGTGACGGATCTCGATTGAAGAGAACTCAACGCTGCCTCCATTTGCAAATTGATGTGAACGAACCGGGCTAGCCGAAGGCTGGCGTCAGGCTTTGGTACACGCACGACTTAAGTCAAGGAAGGCCTTAGACAATGGCGTTCTTTGAACAAAATCCACGACCGCCGAATGACGCCCATCCATCTTCGTCGCCGATCCTGACAGGTTTTTGGCATCATCTGGCGAGCCGGCTATGGAACACGCCTTCCTTGTAGACGTTGTGGAAGACAATCCTGAAGTGCCTCAAAGGAAAGTCCATGAACGCACAGACATTCGACAAACCGGTGGCAGTGCTTATTGGTCTCGGCTTCGTGCGCAACGTGCCGACGGTTATGGCCGCCTATGAGATGGTGGCGGAATGGCCGGCATCGCCGCGCAGTCTGCCTCAGGTTAAGGCCTTGAACGCCTGCCGGGCGGCCCTGAATGGAGAGGGCAGGGCGGAAGATGCTCACTTGGCCTTCCTGGATTTTGCCGAGCATACCGGAATTCTGATGGAGGACACCGCGTCGCTTCTGCCCGCTGCGACGCAGATTGCTGTTCGTCGCGCACCTGGATTGAACTAGAACTCACCAATATTGTCGCTCAGGATCTAGGCAACTTTTTTGTTGCGCAATTTTGAGGCAGCGGCTACAAAGGTTTCACGGTCGCTCAACCTCCTCCCTGAACGGCCGAATCTAATGAACGCCTGCCGCACCTCCTCCCGCGGCGGGCGTTTTTCGTTCCAGAACCTCAGGCGGTGGCTGCCGGGGTGAAGGCGTTGCGCCGACCCAGCGCGGTTTCCCAAGCTAACGCGTGGCCAACGATCGTATCGAGATCATCGTAGCTCGGCTGCCAGCCGAGTTCCGCGCGCGCCAGAGAGGCATCGGCGACGATGGCTGCCGCATCGCCCGGGCGCCGATCGGTGGTTTCAACCTTGAAGTCGATGCCGCTCAGGCGCTTCACGCTGTCGATCACGTCCAGCACGGAGTAACCGTGGCCGTAGCCGCAATTGGCGATGATGCTGTCTGCGCCCGAACGCAGCCGCTTCAACGCCAGGCGGTGGGCGGCAACGAGATCGGACACATGAATGTAATCGCGCATGCAGGTGCCATCCGGCGTGTCGTAATCGGTGCCGAACACGTTCATCTTCTCGCGTTTGCCGAGCGCAGTCTCGCAAGCCACCTTGATCAGATGCGTGGCTCCGGGCGTCGACTGTCCTGTACGCGCCTTCGGATCCGCACCCGCAACGTTGAAATAACGTAATGCCGTAAAGGTGAGCGGATGCGCGGCAGCCGTGTCGCGCAGCATCCATTCCGTCATCAGCTTGGAGCGGCCGTAAGGCGATTCCGGCACCTGCGCTACGGTTTCGGATACCGGCTCCATGCCAGCACCGCCGTAGACGGCCGCCGTTGAGGAAAAGATGAAATGGGGGACCTTGGCTCGCACGGCGCTTTCGATCAGCGCACGCGATTTGACGGTATTGTTGTCATAGTAGGAAAGGGGATCGGCCACCGATTCCGGCACCACCACCGAACCCGCGAAATGGATGAGCGCGTCGATGTAATGCTCGTCGATCAGCCTTGCCAGCAAGGCCTGGTCGGCAATGTCGCCTTGCACCAACTTGGCTTCCGGCGCCACGGCCCATTCGAAGCCGGTCGAAAGCCGGTCGAGCACAACGACATCCTCGCCGTCGTCGAGCAACTCCCAAACCATGTGGCTGCCGATATAGCCCGCTCCGCCCGTAACCAGCACCGCCATTGATTTTTCGTCCCTACAGGTTTTTCCACGTTCCTATAGCGGGTGGAACGCCGGGGTGCGAGCCGCTTGACGCAAGATCCCGCCATTCAGACTGCGTGCTTTAACCATTTCTTTTCCAAGCTTGTTCAAGGTGCCTTAACGGGGATGAGGGCTTGGGCCGGAACTGCGCGCGCGATGTTTGATGCCGATGACCACCCTCGCGGGAGCGTGAAGCCCGGAAGGCGCGCTGCGTCATCGCTCCTCACCATTCGGTCGTCTTCGGCTACCGAAACATCTGCGCCTTCGCCAGCAGATCGTGGCCTTACCGCGCGCCTGCGCGAGCGCTTCTCCCGTGTGCGAACCCGGCCCGCGACCGTACCCGCTCCAATCGAGCAGCCAGAAGCCCTCCCGCCGCGATCGCCCGTTACACGCGTTGAGCCCGTGGCAGACACCGATACCTGGCGCCCGCTGATCGATCCGGGCACGGTGCTGATGCGCGTGGTGCGTTCGCCCTGGACCATTCTGATCTGCACCGTTGCCGGCACGGCGCTCGGCATTGTGGTCGCGCTAAATACGCCCAAGGTTTATGAAGCCGCGACCGACCTACTGATCGACCCGCGCGATCTCCAGATCCTCGATCGCGAAATCAGCCAATCCGGCCTGTCCTCCGACGCCGCTCTGGCGCTGATCCAGAACCAGATGCGGATCATGACCTCCGGCAATGTGCTGAACAAGGTCGTAGACCAACTCGGCCTGCAGGATGATCCCGAATTCAACGGGCAGGCTAGCCGTGGCATTGATCTCAACCCGCTGAACAGGCTGAGGGCTGCCCTCGCGCCTGACGACAATGGTGCGCCGAACCCTGCGATCCGCCGGACCATGACCATCCAGAACCTGCAGCGGCATGTTCAGGTGACCCGCGACAGCGCCACCTTTGTGGTCACGATCTGGGCGAAAGCGCAGGATCCTGAGAAAGCGGCGCGTATTGCCAATACGATGTCATCCGCCTTCCTAGAAACCAGCGCCAGGTTTCAGGCCGAAACGGCAGGACGCGCCACAAGCGAGTTGACCGGCCGGCTCGACGAACTGCGCGGCTCGGTTGAAGACGCCGAGCGCAAAGTCGAAACGTTCAAGGCCGAGAACGGCATCGTCGATGCGCAAGGCCGGCTCATCACCGACGACGAAATCCTTAAGCTGAACGACCAGCTTTCCACCGCGCGTGCCCGAACCGCCGAACTGAAAGCGCGCGCGGCGACGGTCGGCACGCTCAACGTCGATGCCGTCGTGGGCGGCATCTTGCCGGAACAGATCAATTCCAACGTGCTGGCGCAGCTGCGGGCGCAATACGCCGCCTTGCGGCAGGAAGCGGACCGTCTCGCCGTGCGGCTCGGACCGCGACACCCTCAGCGTTTGGCAGCCAATGTTCAGGTTGGAAGCGCGCGCGATCAGATTGCGCAGGAACTGCGGCGTATCAACAGTTCGGTTCAGGTCGAGCTCAGCCGCGCCCAGCAGCTGGAAAAGGATCTTTCCGGCCGTCTCGATACGCTGAAAACCCGGCAAGGCGATCTCAGCGGCGAGCGTGTCACCCTGCGCGAGCTGGAGCGCGATGCTGCCTCCAAGCGGGCCGTGTACGAAGCCTTTCTGCTGCGCAGCCGGGAAACTGGCGAACAGGAAAACATCAACACCGCCAACATCAACATCATTTCGCCGGCGAGTGCCCCGCTGCAATCCAGCGGCCTATCCCGCGCGAAGATCGTTCTTATCGGGCTGATCCTGGGGCTGGGCGCCGGCATCGGCTTAGCGCTGCTTCGTGGCGTGTGGGACAGCCTGCGTCAGAATGCGACCACACGATCGGGCCAGCGCCGTCAATCGCCAGTCGCCGCTGCAACACCGCAGCCAGCACGCGTACCGGCTCCTCCGGTTCAGGATAGCAACGCCTATCCCACTCGCGCGTCATCCCCGAAAAGCGAAACACCGCAATTCCCTTGGCAGGCAACGCAGGGACAACCGCAGCCCGGCCGGCAATGGCACGATGCGGTTCCGCCTTTCTCGACCTATGCGGCGCAATCCGCGCAGCGCCTCGATCCGTCTCAAAAAGTGCGGCCCACGACCGGCTTCGAACGGTCGGCCGTTGAAGAAATCCGCGACAGCCTGCGCGAATTTCGTGAGGCGGTGGAAGACCTGAAGGAAAGCCGTCGGCGGTCCTAAAACCGAAGACATCAATCCCAAGCATTGCGGAAGCGGCATATCGCGCCGTTGCCGTGGAAGTGCTATCGCCCGCTCATGCGCTAAATCGAACATGCGGTCTGCAGGCGGAGAAGAAACATGGCTGAAGTCATCAACGGCAAGCTGGTTGGCGAAGAGGTCGTCGCCAAGGTGAAGGAAGCAACGGCTAGCCTTCTTGAGGATGGCGGTGCGCAGCCGGGTCTGGCCGTGGTGATCGTCGGCGAAGATCCAGCCAGCCAGGTCTATGTCAATTCGAAGTCCCGCAAGGCCAAGGAATGCGGCTTCCATTCCGAGCAGCACACGCTGCCCGCGGAAACGAGTGAGGCCGATCTTCTTGGCTTGGTGGAAAAGCTCAATGCCGATCCGGCCATCCACGGCATCCTCGTTCAGCTGCCGCTGCCGGCGCAGATCGATTCGGCCAAGGTGATCCAGGCGATCGCCGCTGAAAAGGACGTGGACGGCTTCAACTTCACCAATGTCGGCAAGATCGGCGTCGGTGAGCTCGACAGCGCCTTCGTGCCCTGCACGCCGGCCGGCTGCATGATCCTGGTCGAGCGCGTTCATGGCAAGGATCTGTCCGGCCTGACTGCCGTCGTCATTGGCCGCTCCAACATCGTGGGCAAGCCGATGGCCAACCTGCTGTTGGCCGCCAACTGCACGGTCACGATCGCCCACAGCCGCACGAGGGATCTGGCAGCGCTCGCCCGCACGGCCGACATTCTTGTGGCTGCCGTCGGCCGGCCGGAAATCGTTAAGGGCGACTGGGTGAAGCCGGGCGCCACCGTGATCGATGTCGGCATCAACCGCGTCGTGTCGGCAGAAGGCGAGAAGGCGCGTCTGGTGGGCGATGTCGCCTTCGCCGAAGCTTCCGAGAATGCCGGCGCCATCACGCCCGTGCCGGGCGGTGTCGGTCCGATGACCATCGCCATGCTGATGGCCAACACGCTGGCCTCCGCCTACCGCGCTTCCGGCAAGTCATCGCCACAGTTCTAAGGCTCTTACGTCCAATGTTTACGCCGCCCTGATAAGCGCGGCGGCAAAGGGTGCACTGGAATGTCTGATCCCGCTGGCGGCGGCCGGCACTTCGCCTTTTTGCTGGTCGACAAGTTCGCGATGTTTTCGCTGGCAGCCGCCATCGACACGGTGCGTTCGGCCAACCGGATGCTGGGCCACGACTTCTACAGCTGGACCACCATTTCCGCCGATGGCGAAGCGGTCATGGCCTCCAACGGCCTGCCGCTGAAGATCGACTACAGCGTAGCCGACATCCCGCCAGCCGACATCCTGTTCGTGTGCCTGGGGCTCAGCACCGAGTTTCCCGGCAAAAGCAAGATCCTGGCGGCACTCCGCACCTGGGGGAGACGCGGCGGCGCCCTCGGCGCCCTCTCGGCCGGCTCTTTCCTGCTCGCCGAAGCAGGGCAGCTCGAAGGTCACCGCTGCACCATTCATTGGGAAAACCGTGCCGGGTTCCGCGAACGCTTTCCGGATATCGAATGCACCGGCAATGTCTATGAGATCGACCGCAAGCGCTACAGCTGCGCTGGCGGCACGACCTCGATCGATCTGATGCTGGAGATCCTGCGCAGCGACTTCGGCCAAGGCCTCGCGAATGAAGTCGCCAACCAGTTCCAGCACGAGCGCATCCGCTCCGCCGGTGACCGCCAGCGCATCGGCCCCGAACGCGATCTCACCGGCAAATCGGAAAAGCTGCGCAAGATCGTCGAACTCATGGCCGACAAGCTCGACGAGCCGCTGTCAGCCGTGCAACTCGCCAAGGCGGCCGGACTGTCCGTGCGCCAGGTCGAGCGCCTGTTTCTGCGCCACCTCAACATGACGCCCGGCCGCTATTACATGCGGCTGCGCCTGGAACGCGCCCGCGAACTGCTGCGCCAAACCAACATGCCCATCCTCGACGTCGCCATCGCCACCGGCTTCACCTCCCACTCCTACTTCGCCCAAAGCTACCGCCTGCAGTTCGGGCGGCCACCAAGCGAAGAGCGGCGGACGACGTATTGACGCTTGCGGAACCCATCCGATGGGTTAATATGCAGCATGGTCGTTATCCATCGTGTCTTTGGCTTTCGCATCGTCATCTACACGCAGGATCACGAGCCTGCGCATGTCCACGTGACGGGTCCCGGTCAGGCCAAGGTCAATCTGCTTGGACCGAAAGGCAAACCCGAACTGATTTATTCCATAGGGATCGGCAGGCCGGACATGCGCCGGTTGATGAACGAGATTGCGCAACGGCAGACTGAGTTTTTGCACCAGTGGGAGCGTATCCATGGACAGCGTGACTGATGCCGACTTGGCTGCTGCGGAAGCTCGCGGTCGACAGATCCTCGAAACGGAGCCTCGTGCCGAGCACGCGCGCTTTAATGTGAAGACGCGGCGCATAGAGATCGAGCTCATCAATGGATGCAGCTACGCCTTCCCAGCTGCTCTGGTGGAAGATCTGCAAGATGCCGATGAAGCCGACTTGGAGATCGTCGAAATCGAAGGTGGGGGCCTCAATCTTCATTGGCCCCGACTTGATGTCGATCTTTATGTGCCTGCACTGATTGCTGGCATCTTCGGAACCCGCACTTGGATGAACCGTGCCTTGGCACGGCATGCAGGCCGGCAAACCTCGTCTGCCAAGGCTGCAGCTGCTCGCGCTAACGGTGCTAAGGGTGGACGGCCGAAGAAGGTGGCTGGGAGCTAACCCGCTACCGAACTCCCAAACACCATCTCGTCCTGCTTCTGCCTCAGCTCGAACAGCCGCGTGGAGCGATCGGGATTAGCGTTGGCGTAGGTGATCAACTCGCCCTTCTTGATCGGCGCCGTTACCGTGCCGCCTTCCAGCAACCCGCAGGGCACAGCTCGGGCGTCGCGGGCGTCTTGCGCGGTCATGATCCAGGAGCGGTAGGTGTATTCGCCGATCGCGTCGAAGCGCTCGCCTGCTGCCAAGTCGCGCTTGGCGACGGCGCAGACTTCGGCTACGGGGCGGTCGAGCGGCACCATGTCGGGTTTTCCGTAAAGCACGACGCGGGCGCAAGTCAGGGGCACTTCCAGGCTGGTGAGATGGAAGGGACGGTAGAAGGTGAAATAGGGGCCTTCGCCGAGCTTGAGGTCTTCCATGCGCTCGCTGAGGCGTGGATGCGCCATTTCGGCGATCACGAAGACGCCGGGCGCCACGCCCTTGCCGATCGAGAAGTCCACCACGCCCTTCTTCGACAGGACGCCGCCATCTTCCACCGGGCAGAGTACCTTGGGCAGCTCTTCCAGCGTGGCGGCGGGTCCATGCATGCCGGCTTTGTCCGGCACAAGGCCAGTTGCATTGGCGATGGCGCACATTTCGACCATGGTCTTTGAGCCGTCGACGAACTCCACCAGCATGCGCGGGTTCATGTTCCGGCGCTCCGCCTCGGCGCGGTAATCGTCCGGCACGGCATCGTGGTTGAGCGGATTGTTCTTGCCCTTGCCGGCCGCAACCACCGTATAGCCCAGCGCCGAAACCAGCTCGATGAGTTCCATGCAGGAAGAGGGCTCGTCGCCGGCACCCACGGAATAGATGACACCGAGACGGTCAGCCGTCTGGCGCAGATAAGCGCCGATGGTGACGTCTGCTTCGACATTCATCATCACGAGGTGCTTGCCGTGTTCCATGGCACGCATGCCGAGATCAGCACCGGCTGTCGGCTTGCCGGTGGCGTCCACCACGACATCGACAAGCGCGCAGGACAAAGCCAGTTCGGCATCCCTGACAATCGCCATCTTGCCGGCTTCGATTGCGCGCGTGACGGCTGCCGTATCGGCAGCTTCTTCGGCGCTGTCGGGGCTAAGCTCGGCGATCCGTACGGCGTCCCAGGCACGCGTACCACTGCGATCGACCACGACCGCAACCTCGATGCCCTTCATCAGCGCGACCTGCGTGATGATGTCGGTGCCCATCTCGCCGCAGCCGATCAGCCCGATGCGCACGGGCCGGCCTTCTTCGGCGCGCTTGATAAGATCGCGGGCAAGGCCGGTTGGCGCAACATTGAGCATTTGGGGCATCCTTGGGCGGTGCTTCGCCTTGCCGTTGATAGAGAGCGCAGCCCTCGGTTTGTCAACGGAAGGCGCCTGCCTCAACTTGGCGCGGCCGGTCGAACCCGCCGTTAAGCAGCGCCTGCTAGAGCCAAGCTCATGATCAATATGCCGCTCGAAGTTGCACAACAGCCGGTTGCAGGTGCCTTCGGGCGCTTGTGGGCGAAGCGTGCGCTGGCGCGAGATTACCTTTCAGCCATCAGCGGCTCGGCCGGTCGCCTGATATTCTCGCTGATCTATTTTGTGGCACTGGCCAATACGCTGACCATCGCTGAATTCGGCCTGTTTGCCACGGCTTCGGCAGCCGGTGTGATGCTGTCGCGCAGTCTAGGCTTCGGATTTACCGCGCCGCTCTACCGCGTGGCAACGGTGCGCCCGCGCTTGATCGGTATCTTTGCCGGCGGCTTCCTGATGATGGGCGCGCTATCCTTGCCGGTGCTGGCCCTGGGCAGTGCCGCCGTTTTCGCGCTGTTCTTTGCCGGCGATCTGAACGCACTGATCTTTGCCGAGATCGTAATTGCCGAAGCGCTGTTGTGGCGGCCGACGGAAACGATCGTGATCGTCAACAACGGCATGAACCGCTTTGGTCGCGCCGCGCTTCTGGTAATCCTTGGGACGGTGCTGCGTGCGGCGGCGTCCAGCCTTTTCGCACTCGTTGCGGTGCGTCAGGGGCTCGGATTGGCGGATTGGGCGCACTTCTATCTTGCCGCCAACGCCGCCTCGCTGCTGATCGCCATCCTGGTCTTTACGCCATCCATGCGTCTGCAAATCCGGCCGCGCTTTTACTGGAAGCGTCTGCCGGATGCGCTCTATGTCGCCGGTGCCGAGCTGTTGTTCTATCTGCAAATGGAGTTCGACAAGCTGCTGGTCCTGTCGCTGGGCGGCGCCGAACTCGCCGGCATCTATGCCATCCTGATGCGGCTCGTGGATTTGACCGCCATACCGATCCGAACCTTCACGATGATGCTGGTTCAGCGACTGATGCGGCTGCCGGATATGATGAAGCAATGGCGCGTTCGGATAGGCTTGGAGGCGGGCGTCTTCCTGATTTCGACGGCGGCTTTGCTCGCCCTAGCCATCATCCTCGCCTTCGCACCCAATGCGCTCGGCCGCAATGTTGCAGCGGCGGCAGGGCTCGTGATGCTGGCGCTCGCCATTCCCGGTTTCCGCAACCTCACGGAATACCATGCGGAACTGCTGTTCGCGCGCGGTCAGACCCTGCGCCGGGCGATCAACCTGCTGATCCTTACTGGTGCAAAGCTCGCAATCCTGACGGTGCTGATCGCCGAGGCAGCCGATCCCGCAGCGCTTACGCTGTGGCTGAACGGTGGTTTCGCGCTGCTTTACGGTCTCTCGGCGGCCCTCACCTACACTGCGCTGCGCCGGCCGGCCAAGGTCATCTAGGTCAGCTACAGCGTCGCGCGGATCTGGTTGATGTCGGTGCCGGTGAAGGACTGGATGCCGATCGCCACCTGATGCGCAGCCATGCCGCTCACAAAGGCCTGCAAGCCACCCGCCGAGAGTTCCGGACCGGACCAGTACACGCGGCAAAGCTCTCGGTCGCTGTGGTAATGGTGATCGAGGCCCTCGATTTCGTCGACATAGCGGCCATAGATCGTGCATTCCGAGAATTGCCGCTGCGAGCCCAGCACCTCGACCCAATGGCGGCCATGCACCGCTTCGATCCGCTCGCACATTGCCTGGATACTCTGCCTGCGCCAGGCAATCAGCGTGACGATGTAATCATGCGGCGATGGGGTGGGCGGCTCGATGCCAAGCGCCAGGGCAGCGTTGGATGACCAGCGGAAATGCTCTTTGCGCGTGTTTTGAGCCAGACCGTTTTCGCGGCGAAACAGCTGGAGCTTGTCGTCCTGCCACATCGTCCGGCAATCGAACGCTTTGATGAAAGCGACATCGGAATCCACATAGATCAGCGCGTCTTCATCGATCTTGGCGTGCAGGGCGATGCGGCGGAGCTGCTGCACATGCCATCCCCGCAGAGGCATGGTGCGGGTGCTCAGCCAGATGCGCCGGGTGAAGAGGCTGGTGGGGTCGGGCAGCGCATGCAGCCAGGAGGGCAGGAGATCGCGCTCGTCAACGACGCTACGACGCGGACCTTCCAACTGCCGGAACAGCTGGACGTCATGATGCGCAACCAGAATGTAATGATGCGCCATACCCGTGACATGGGCATCGATCGTCTCGCAAAGAAGACGGCATCTTTCGAAATCCGGCCCGTAGCTCGCCGTCACGATCGCAGCGCTGTGAGCAGACGCTGCATCGTCCACGATGCGGGGCGGGCTGATCAAGCGCGACCACCAAGCGGCCGGCGTTGCCGCATCACGCGCCAAAGGAAAGCAGGGACGCCCAGAACATAGCGGCGAAACAGGCGGCGCGGTTCCACTGCCAATCGGTACACCCATTCCATGCGCAGGTTGCGGATTGCCGGCGGCGCACGCGGCACCGTTCCACTGAGGAGATCAAACAGGGCGCCCACCCCGATTGGCAGGATGCAATGCTCCGGCGTGATGTGGTCGGCGATCCAAAGCTCTTGGCGCGGCACACCCATCGCGACGATCAGCACGTCCGGCTTGAGCGCGAGAAGTTCGATCAGGATGCCCTTTTCCCGCTCCTCATCGAAAAAGCCGTCATGGATGAGCACGAAACGATGCTGGGGCGCACGCTGCTCGAAATAGGATCGGGCGCGTTCGACGCTGTTGCGCTTTGCACCCAACAGGGCAACGGTCAGCGGCGTCTTGGTGGTGGCGAGCCATTCCGGCACGAAGTCCGTGCCATTGAGATTGGCAGGGAAAGCAGAACCGTAGAGCATGGATGAGGCGATATCGACGCCAATCCCGTCCGGCAAAACGATGAAGTCCTTGAGGACCTTCGCGTAGCGCGGATGGTGGACGGTCAGATTGGCATTATGCGCATTCATGAAGCCGATGCGCGTGAAGCGCTTCTGGCCCACGGCCTCATTGAGCAGGTCAATCGCTTCCTGCCATCCAAGCGCCGCGACGGCAGTGCCGAGAATATCGCGCGTCGGCATGGCTGGAACGGCGGGAAGGGAATGCACCGTCACGCCGCATGCCTCTGCATGGACTTGGGCAAAGCAGCCAGGCCCCGGCTGATCTGCCGGTCCATCGCCTTGATCTGGGCAGCATGAAAGGCGCGCCCATCGCCAGCGGGCAGTCGCAACCGGGTCGCGTGGGTAAGAGCCAGCGCGAAACCTGCGGGATCATCCGCGACCGTGCAGTTTTCAGGCAGATCCGTGATGCCGCGCAGCGAGGAGCGGGTCGCCACCGCAGGCATGCCCAACTCGAAGGTCTCGATCGTCTTCAGCTGCACGCCGCTGCCCGCCTGGCTGATCAGCGGGATCACCTTGGCGCCGCGCACGAAAGCCGTTGCGTCCTCGACCCTGCCCACGAACTCCACACCCGGATGATCCGAGCGCAGGCCTGCGGGCGCTCGGCCCGCAATCTTAATCTGCATATGGTCAGGCAGTTGCGGCACGACCTGTTCGAGGAACCAGTCCAGGCCGATCCGGTTCGGCTGCCATGTCCAGGTGCCGATCAAAGCCAGATCATAGGCGGGCTGGCGCGAAAACAGCGGCGCGGGGGTTGTTGCACGTGTCGTCAGCGGCAGGGTGGCGGAACGGCGGTCATCGGCTATGCCCAGCGGTACGCGGTCTTCTTCCGCCAGCGTGAAAACAAAGTCGGCCTGTTTGCAGAGCTTGGCTTCAAGTTGCTTCAGCAGGCGAGCTTCACGCGTATAAAGCAGTCGCTCGACGAGGGAGCGAGCCGCGGCCGCATTCTCCGCCGCGGATTGATGCTCGACATTATGCGCCACGAAGATCGATGGCTTGTTTCGAAACAGGTCAGGATAGGCGCCGGCCAGCGTCACGCCGTTCAGCACATAGCCATCGAAGGGTTCCAGCGTTTGGAGCGCCTGCCGTATACGCGCTTCGCCGGTGTGCCGCAGCTTCACGGAAGAAAAGGTCTGCCCTTCCGCCAGGGCGCGGCCAAGCCAAAGCAGGCGTTGGCCGGCGGATGCGGTATGCGTCTGCACGTCAACAGAACCGAGAACCACAGTATTCTCAGGATCGATCGGCTGTTTGCCCGGCCAGGTAAAACCCACCACGCTGACTTGGACGCCCGCGCGACGCAGGCCACCGATAATCGCGGCATTCGCGATCTCGTAGCCGGTGGTCAATGTTCCATCGGGAACGAGAGACGTCACGAAGGCCAGATGCATTCCACTCGTCCTGTTTCCACCGTCCTATTTTGGGGCAGTGAATGCTTGCTTAAACCATCGCTGCAAGAAGCTTGCCAAGCCCCCAGTTCTCTTCTTTGCCAGATTTACGTGGCCAACTCTTTAACGGTTCCTCAAGGCAAGTCGGGCATGCAGCCAAGGAGGATTTTGCCGCCGCGGGTTCGACCGTAAAAGGGCGCCTGCCGGGTGGCGGGAAGGAGTTGGCTTCATGAACGAATCCGAAATCCTGCCTGGCATCTCGCTCGTCGCGCGCTCGCCCCATCCCGTTGCCGGCATCGAAGCCGTCGTGATCTGTCCGACCTATTGCCGGCCCGACCATATCCTGAAAACGCTGCACTCTCTGCAAGCCCAGCAAACCGTGCGCCGCTTTGCCGTGATCGTCATGGAAAACGAAGCGGAAGACCGCGAAGGGGCCGCCGTTGCCGCCCCCTTGTTTGAGGGTGGTGAAATGCAGGGCATGGTTGTGATCGCGCATGAGCGCGGCAATTGCTCAGCCTATAATGCCGGCCTCCAGAGCGCGCTTCAGCATTACCCCGACTTCCGCCATGTTCTGATCATCGACGATGATGAAGTCGCCGATGTCCATTGGATCGAGCGCATGATTGCGGCGGCCGATCGCTATAGTGCCGATCTCGTCGGTGGTCCGCAGCGCCCGGTTTTCGCCAATCCCGGCAAGAACCGCTTCGAACACCATCCGGTGTTCAAGCCGGCGCATCACAAAAGCGGCCCGGTGCCGGTGCTTTATTCCTCGGGCAACCTGTTGATCGGCAAGCAGGTGCTGCAGGTGCTCGATCAGCCTTTCTTCGATCCGCGCTTCAACTTTCTTGGCGGCGGCGATATTGATCTGGTGAGCCGCTGCACCGCCATGGGCTTGAAGCTCGCCTGGTGCGAGGAAGCCTGCGTTTATGAAACCGTGCCCGAGCGTCGTTTACAGGCCGACTGGATCCGCGCCCGCTCTTTGCGCAACGGCGTGATCTCGACCCTGGTCGAAAAGCGCCAGCGCGCCGAAGAGCCGTTCGGTGGCATCAGAACCTTCATGAAAAGCGCAGCATTGCTGGGCTCCGCTCCGTTTCGGGCCGCACGGGACGTGGCGAAAGGATCCACCATAACCGGCCAATACAGGCTTTACATTGCTCTGGGCCGGATCTTGGCTCACTTTGGCTATCAGAATGAGCAGTATCGCCAGCCTGAAAAGAACTGATCGCAGTTTCGCGACGATTCGCGACGAGATCATCCACGCCTTCCCCCCGCATCGGGTCGCCATGCTTCTGGCCATGGCGATCTTTGCCGCGCTGCTGGTGTCGTTCCGGCCGTTTACGCCTGCCGGCCAGGCGGAAGTCGGCGGCGATTTCGTCAATCAGGTCGGCTATGGCTGCGTGGCGATCGGCGCGCTGTTTGGCCTGTTCTGCTTTGTGGATCGCCGCGTCGCTTCAGCGCTGCTCAGCCCCTGGTGGCTAATCCTCATAGTCCTGCTGTTTGTCTCGGTGTCCAACGCGCTCGATCCCGGGCAAGCGCTGCGCGCCGTGTTGTTTACGATCGTAGGCATTCTCGGCATAGCGGCCGTACTGACCCTGCCGCGCGGGGCCGATGCGTTCTCCCAGGTTCTGGCCTGGGTCAGCCTCGGCGTCGTCGCTTACTGCTATGTCGGTCTGGTGATCTATCCGGATATCGCGGTCACGCCCGTGGACAATTTCGAGCCGCAGAATGCCGGCTCGTGGCGTGGCCTCTATGCGCACAAGAACATCGCCGGCCCGGTGATGGCCTGCCTGAGCTTCGCAGGCATCTACCTTTTCCGGCGCGGCTGGCAGGCAGCTGGAGCGATCCTGTTCGTTGCGGCCTTCTTCTTCCTGTTCAAGACAGATTCCAAGACCACGACGGGCTTGGCGCCCGTGGCAATCCTGTGTGTTGCAGGGCCGACCCTGTTCGGCCTGCGCGGGCTGACGCCGGCGATCCTTGTGGGATCGGTTGTGGCCGCAGCGCTCCTGACGCTGGGCATGGTCTTCATCGAGCCGGTGAAGGTGCTGATGCAGCATCTCTTCCCCGATCTGACCTATACCGGCCGCACCACGATCTGGGAGTTCGCCGGCCAGATGATCGCAGCGCGTCCTTGGAGCGGTTATGGCCTGGAAAGTTTCTGGACGACGCGCATCGTGTCCGACCAGCTTCAGCCCTTCGATCGCGCCTGGGACCTCAGCTCGATCGTGCACGGCCATAACGGTTACATCGATGTCGCGCTGTCGATCGGGGTGCCCGGGATGCTGATTGCGATCATCGCCTTCGTGCTGGCGCCGGCGCGCGATTTTGTCCGCACGCCGTTGAAGCGGGAGAACGTGCTGCTGGCCGACCTCTTCATGATGATCGTTTTGTTCACCTGCCTCAACGCCTTCCTGGAAAGCTTCTTCTTCCGCCGCGCCGATCCGGTCTGGCTGCTGTTCGTGTTTGGCGTCCTTGGCCTGCGGATGACGGCGCGGTTTCCCGTGAAGGCGTGACACGAAGCTGCGCGGCGGTTATTGCCGCTGAAACAATGGGAGTTCTTGCGATGTCGATCGACCTCATCCTCGCCGGTTGCGGCAATATGGGCCACGCGATGCTGGCTGGCTGGGTGAAGGCCGGCCGCATCCCGGCCGCACGCGTCGCAGTGGTCGAACCCAACGAAAGCCTTCGGACACGTGCCCAGGCGCTGGGTGTGTCCGTTCATGCCGACGCAGCCGAGATCCCCGGGGATTGTCAGCCCAAGCTGGTGATCTTCGCGGTAAAGCCGCAGGTCATGAAAGACGTGGTGCCGGCCTATAAGCACTTTGTGGAAGCGGGTGCAGCCGCTCTCAGCATCGCCGCCGGCACGCCGATCGCGGTGTTTGAAGACCTGCTTGGGTCACAAGCGGCGGTGATCCGCTGCATGCCGAACACGCCTGCGGCGATCGGCAAGGGCATGCTGGTGCTGTTTTCCAACGCCCATGTTTCGGACGAGCAGGACAGCTTCGTGCGCGATCTGCTTTCGGCAAATGGCGCGGTCGCGACGATCGACAACGAAGATCTGATGGACGCGGTGACGGCCGTTTCGGGGTCTGGCCCGGCCTATATCTTCCACTTCATCGAAGCGCTGACCGCCGCCGCTGAAAACGCAGGCCTGCCGTCCGACGTCGCCAAGCTGCTCGCCATGCAGACGGTCTACGGTGCAGGCGCACTGGCCGCCGACAGCGAGGAAGAGCCGGGCAAGCTGCGCGAGAACGTCACCAGCCCGAAGGGCACCACGGCAGCCGCACTTGACGTGCTGATGGGTGGTAACCGGTTGAAGGCGCTGCTGGTGGAAGCCGTCGACGCCGCCAAGAAGCGCAGCATCGAGCTGCGCGACTAGGTTTTTCAGGCGGCGACGCCGAAGCTCGAAGCCCCTTCGTCGGCTCGCAAAGCGAGCTGGCGGAAGCCTGCGAACAGTTCACGGCCCATGCCGAAACTGTTGGCGCTGAGATCCGGCACCACGATCGGCCGCGCAGCCAATTCCTCGACTGTCACCAGCACTTCCAGCGTTCCGGCTTCGCCGTCGAGACGGACGATGTCGCCGTTCTGGATGCGGCCGATCGCGCCGCCATCGAGCGCTTCCGGCGTCACGTGGATCGCCGCCGGCACTTTGCCGGATGCGCCCGACATGCGCCCGTCGGTGACCAGCGCGACATGACGGCCGCGATCCTGCAGCACGCCGAGCACTGTGGTCAGCCGGTGCAATTCCGGCATGCCGTTGGCTTTCGGACCCTGGAAGCGCACGACGGCCACGAAGTCCCGATCAAGCTCGCCGTTCTTGAATGCCTGGTTGAGACCTTCCTGGCTGTCGAACACGATTGCCGGTGCTTCCACGATGCGCTTTTCCGGCTTCACGGCCGAAGTCTTGATGATGGCATGACCGAAATTGCCAGTCAGAACCTTGAGCCCGCCAGTTGCCTGGAACGGTTTCGGCGCGGTGGTCAGCACCTTCTCGTCGCCGCTGACTGCCGGTGCCGGCTCGCGCGACACGGTGCCATCGGCATTGAGTTTCGGCTCGATCGTGTAGGAGCGCAAACCGTCGCCCCAGACCGTGCGCACATCCTCATGCAGATAGCCGGCATCGAGCAGTTCGCGGATAAGGAAGCCCATGCCACCCGCCGCGTGGAAGTGGTTGATGTCGGCCAAACCGTTCGGATAAACGCGCGCCAGCAGCGGCACCGTATCCGACAGGTCGGAAATGTCCTGCCAGGTCAGCTTGATGCCAGCCGCCGCCGCCATGGCAAGCAGGTGGATCGTGTGGTTGGTGGAGCCGCCGGTCGCATGCAGGCCGACGATCGCGTTTACGATCGAGCGCTCGTCGATCATCTTGCCGGCCGGCGTGAAATCGTTACCGAGCGCGGTGATCGCCAGCGCACGGGCGTGCCGGGATTGATGAAGGAGGAGCCTGGAATATGCAGGCCCATGATCTCCATCATCATCTGGTTGGAGTTCGCGGTGCCATAGAAGGTGCAGGTGCCCGGGCTATGGTAGGACTTAGATTCCGCTTCCAGCAGCTCCGCGCGGCCGACCTTGCCCTCGGCATAAAGCTGGCGGATCTTCGCCTTCTCGTCATTGGGCAGGCCCGACGGCATCGGACCAGCGGGCACGAACACGGCCGGCAGATGGCCGAAGGTCATGGCGGCGATCATCAGACCGGGCACGATCTTGTCGCAGATCCCGAGATAAACGGCGGCGTCGAACATGTTGTGCGACAGGCCGATGCCGGCCGCCATCGCAATCACGTCGCGCGAAAACAGCGACAGCTCCATGCCGGGCTGCCCTTGCGTGACGCCGTCGCACATCGCCGGCACGCCACCCGCCACCTGCGCCACGCCGCCGACCTCGGTCGCTGCCTTGCGGATCAGCTGCGGATAGGTCTCGTAGGGCGCATGCGCCGAAAGCATGTCGTTGTAAGCGGTAATGATGCCGAGGTTCGGCACGGTATCGCCGGACAAGGCGGCCTTGGTGTTGGGCGCGCAGGCTGCAAATCCGCAAGACAAAACCGAGCGATGCACACCGCGCGCGGGAGCCGCTTCGAGGCGGTCGAGATAGGGCTCGCGGGTCGGCTTGGAACGTTCGCGGATGCGGTCGGTAATGGCTGCGACGTCACTGCGGACAGTCATGGCTATTCGCCTTTCTTGGGCGCCCAATAAATGTCGAGCGGCTTGGCCGCATGGAGAAGCACGGCGCCAATCGGCTTCTCGCGTGGATGTGGCCCGGCCAGAACGGTTTCGAGCAGGCTATGTTTCTCTGCCCCCTCGATATGGAGTGCGATCAGCCCCGCCGAAAGGAGCACCGGCATAGTCAGCGTCAAACGCGGCTCGTCCGCACTCGGCGCAGTCACAGGGAGAACATGGTGACTGGCCGCCGGGTCGATGGCGTCGCCAAGCTCGGGCGAGTCCGGGAAGAAGGATGCCGTATGACCATCGCCCCCCATGCCCAGCACCACCACGTCGAAGGGCAGCGGCAATTCGGCCACTGCGCGATCCGCCAGCTTTGCTGCCTCACCAACATCCGTCACATCATGATAAAGCGGCGTAAAGCGCGCTGCCGCAGCCTTGTTCACCAGCAGATTCCCACGGATCAGCTTTTCGTTGGACCGCTCTGAAGTGGTCGGCACGAACCGCTCATCCACCGGCACGACCGTGACATCCGTCCAGGGAAGATCGTGGGTCGACAACGCGCGGAAGAACGCCGCCGGCGTGGTGCCGCCCGACACGGCAAGCAACGCCTGGCCGCGCTGGCTGATCGCCACCTTCAGGAAATCGGCCACATCCCTAGCGAACCGATCCGCGAGCTGTTCGGGCGTTTGAAAACGGTGCCAGCGCGGATCGGCAATCATGGTCAGACGCTTTCGTGCCAGGTACGGCCGTCGCGCTCGATCAGGGCGATTGCCGAGGAGGGGCCCCAGGTGCCGGAGGTGTAACCCTGCACTTCCTGTGTGTTGTCGTTCCAGGAATGCAGGATCGGGTCGATCCAGTTCCACGCCGCCTCGACCTCGTCACGGCGCATGAACAGCGTCTGGTTGCCGCGCACCACATCCATGATCAGCCGCTCATAAGCATCGGGATTGCGCACGTTGAAGGCTTCCGCGAAGCTCATATCGAGCGGCACATGCTTCAAGCGCATGCCGCCCGGGCCTGGATCCTTGATCATCAGCCACTGCTTCACGCCTTCGTCGGGCTGCAAGCGGATGACGAGCTTGTTGGCCACGACCTGGCCGGCGCTTTCGCCGAAGATCGAATACGGGATCGGCTTGAACTCGATGACGATCTCCGACACCCGCGCCGCCAGCCGCTTGCCGGTGCGAAGGTAGAACGGCACGCCTGCCCAGCGCCAGTTGGCAATCTCGGCCTTGATGGCGACGAAGGTTTCGGTCGTGCTTTCGCCGTTGCCGAGTTCTTCCAGATAGCCCTTCACCGGACCGCCGGCGGAAGCGCCCGCGCGATACTGGCCGCGAACTGTCAGCTTGCCGGCGGTGTGTCCGTTGATGCGCTGAAGCGAGCGCAGCACTTTCAGCTTCTCGTCGCGCAAGGAGTCCGCATCGATGGAGGGCGGCGCTTCGATGGCAACGAGGCAAAGCAGCTGCAGCATATGGTTCTGCACCATGTCGCGCAGCGCGCCCGCCTTGTCGTAATAGCCCGCCCGGCCTTCCAGCCCGACCGACTCGGCCACAGTGATCTGCACGTGGTCGATATGCGCATTGTTCCACAGCGGCTCGTAGAGCGCGTTGGCGAAGCGTAGCGCCAGCAGGTTCTGCACCGTCTCCTTGCCGAGATAGTGGTCGATGCGGAAAATCTGGCTTTCCTTGAAGAAACTGCCGATCGTATCGTTCAGCAGCTTGGCCGATTCCAGATCGCGCCCGATCGGCTTTTCGATCACGATGCGCGCTTGTTCGGTGATCAAGTCGTGTGCGGCCACCTGCTTGGCGATTTCGCCGAACAAAGCCGGCGCAACGGCGAGATAAAAGACGCGGATGACGTCGTTGTTGCCGATCACCGTCTTCAGCTGGTCGAAGCCCTCACCGGTTGTGGCGTCCGCAGCGACATAAGACAGGCGACCAAGAAAGGTCTGGAGGGCTTCATCGGTCAGCTCGTTGGCCGACACATGCTCTTTCAGCGCCGTCTGCGCGTAAGCCCGGTATTCCTCATCGGTCATCTTGGTGCGCGAGGAACCAATGATGCGGCTCGGATCGAGGAATTGGCCGGCTACCTGGCGCTGAAACAGCGCCGGCAGCAGCTTGCGCTCGGCAAGGTCGCCGGTGGCGCCGAAGATGATGAAATCGAAGGGTTCAACCGGGATAATCTGGCTGGTCATGAGCAGGTTTTCCAACAACGGCAAGAGGCTTAATCTAATCGATTAAAAAATACTAGCGTTTGGCTTTGCACCGCAACATAGGGGTCGCCGACGGCACCGCCAACCCGTCTGGTCCTCTTATTCCGCAGATCTGACCTGCAGATGACGGTCAAGTTGCGGGTGACATGCGGCGGCTTTTGTTGCACCACATCACCACCAATCAAGGAGGCGAGCCATGGGTCAGCATCTTTCACGCACGGTCGCGGAAGGCCGCGCTTTCATGCAACTGATCAACGGTCAGCCGGCCGACGCCTTGAGCGGCGAGCGCATCGATGTGGTGTCGCCGTCGGACGGTAAGGTCTTCGCGTCGATCCCGGCGGCCGGTGCTGCCGATGTCGACCGCGCCGTGAAGTCCTCGCGGGAAGCCTTCGAGAACGGCCCGTGGAGCCGCATGCCCGCTTTCGAGCGCGGCCGTCTGCTGACCAGGCTCGGCCTGCTGATCGAGAAGAATGGTGACGAACTGGCCGCGCTTGAGTCGCGCGACACCGGCAAGCCGATCCGGCAGGGGAAGGCCGATGTCACTTCGACGATGCGCTATTATGAATTCTACGGCGGCGCGGCCGACAAGATCCACGGCGACACGATTCCCTTCCTCGATGGCTATACGGCGCTGACACTGCGCGAGCCGCATGGCGTGGTGGCAGGCATCATCCCCTGGAACTACCCGATGCAGATCCTGGCGCGCGTAGCCGGTGCAGCCTTTGCCATGGGCAACACGCTGGTAGTGAAGCCGGCTGAAGACGCGTCGCTGACCACGATCCGCATTGCCGAACTGGCGCTGGAGGCGGGCTTTCCCGAAGGCGTGTTCAACGTAGTGACCGGCTATGGCCGCGATGCGGGTGCTGCTCTTTCTGCACATCCCGAGATCGACTACGTCACCTTCACCGGCTCCACCATGACCGGCACCGCGATCCAGCAAGCGGCGGCGATCAACAATCGCGGCGTCACGATGGAGCTTGGCGGCAAGTCGCCCCAGATCGTGTTTGCCGATGCCGATATCGAAAAGGCGCTGCCGGTTCTCGTCAACGCCATCATCCAGAATGGCGGCCAGACCTGCTCGGCCGGCAGCCGCGTGCTGATCGAAAAGCCGATCTACGAAGCCGTCGCCTCCGAACTCGCCGCCCGCTTCAGCAAGCTTGTGGCTGCACCGCATGATGCGGATGGCGATCTCGGGCCGATGGTCAACAAGAAGCAGCAGGGCCAGGTGAAGGCCTTCATCGCAGCGGCGGAAGAAGCGGGCGTTTCCGTTCTTGCGCGCGGCAGCGTGGACGCTTCAGCGCCCGAAGGCGGCTTCTATGTCGCGCCGGCTCTGTTCGGCTCGGTCGATCCCCAGGCCAACATCGCGCAGCAGGAAGTCTTTGGCCCGGTACTCTCGCTGTTTGCCTTCGAGGGCGAGGAAGAAGCCGTTCGCCTTGCCAACAGCACGGATTACGGCCTTGTCGCTGGGGTCTGGACCAAGGACGGCGCACGCCAGCATCGTGTCGCCAAGAAGGTTCGCGCTGGTCAAGTCTTTGTCAACGGTTATGGCGCCGGTGGCGGCATCGAGCTGCCGTTTGGCGGCTTCAAGAAGTCCGGTCATGGTCGCGAAAAGGGCTTCGAGGCGCTTTACGACATGTCAGCAACCAAGACTATCGTATTCAACCACGGCTAAGCGGCGGTGGCATGAAAAAAGGCTGAGGCGCGAACCTCAGCCTTTCGTTTCAGGCGGAAAGGTCTTCAACCCTTGCGGGGTTCGCCGTCCTCGACATCCGTATGCGGGCGGTCGCGGCCGTCGGATTCTTCCTGGCGCCACTTGCCGTCTTCATCCTGATATTCGATCGGCTCGGGCTCACCTGCCTGTTCCTGGGCGCGCGCTGCGGCTTCGGCCGCTTCCTTCGCGGCGTCATGGGTTGGGAAGGTTTCCGAAAACACGTCGCCGACCTTGTAGGCCCAGCCTTCGTCATGCTCGACAATACGATAGGTCACTTCGCCGGTCTCCCCTTGGTCTTCTGGCGTCTGGTTGCTGTTAAAGGCACGAGCCGGTCGGTTCGCGGATGAAGATGAAGCGGAGTCGTCATTCTCTTCGTCGCGCGCACGCTGCCGTTTCTCTCTCCTGCGCTCGCGCGCAGACAGGCTGGCGTCGGACCGGTTGTCTGGGGATGGATTGCGTTCAGCCTGGCGGTCGGAAGATTGGCTGGACGGTGCCGAAAGCCAGCGATAGGCGGCATAGCCGAGCGCGGCGAGGATCAGTTTTCGCATCGAAACACTCCGAATTTGGATCATCCGGATAAGCTTCAAACCTGCCAAATCGTTCCCGATCAGATGCGGTCGCGCAGCGCATACCAATTCAGCGCCAGAAACAGCAGTGGCGCTCTAAACCTTCGTCCGCCCGGGAAGGCCGGGATCTTGAGATCGGCCATCAGCTTCAGCCGGTCGCGATTGCCGGCGACCATCTCGGCATAAAGCTTGCCCATGAAGTTCGACAGCATCACGCCATGACCGGAATAACCACCGGAATAGATGACGTTGGGCATGACTTCCCGCACGAAGGGCTTGCGCGGCATGGTGATGCCGACATAGCCGCCCCAGGCATGGGTGATCTCGATATCGCTCAAGGCCGGATAAAGCTCGGCGATCTGCCGCCGGATCCCCGATCCGATGTCCGACGGATCTCCGACGCCGTAGATCTCACGGCCACCAAACAGCAATCGGCCATCAACGGAGCGGCGGAAATAGCGCACCACGAAGCGGGAATCGTCGACGGACTCGCCGCCGGGAAGAACCGGACTATCATCGCCCAGAGGTGGCGTCGCGCCGATGAAGGAGCCGATCGGCATGACATGCGCCGCACTCTTACGCTCGAGATCGCCGCCATAGGCGTTGACACCGAGCAGCCCCTTGGCAGCCGTGATCGTGCCGCGCGGCGTTCTGACGATGACCTTGCCGTTCTCGCTGGAAATGCTGGTCGCCTTGGTGTTCTCGAACAGATGCGCGCCGGCCTCCGCAGCCACACGCGCAGTGCCCACCACCAGCTTCAGCGGATTGATGTGGCCGGTGCCGGTATCACGCGCGCCGCCGTAGTAGGATTTGCTGCCAAGGCGGCGTTTCCGCCTGATCCATGAAGGTCAGATGCGGATAATCGAAGCGCTCGCCCATGATGTCGACGTGCTTCCGGTAGACATCGACATAGCGCGGCTTGTGCGCCACCGAGAGCTGACCCGGCCGGTAATCGATGTCGATGCCGTTGGTCGCTGCAAAATCCAGCAGATGCGCCTTCGCTTCTTCCGCGAGGTCGAACAGAGCCTTGGCACGGGCGAAGCCGATCTCGGCCTCCAGCTCCTCCGCCCAAGCGCGTTGCCCGGTGCCCAACTGCCCGCCATTGCGCCCCGAGGCGCCATCCCCCAACCGATGCGCCTCGATCAGCACGACGTTGGTGCCGGCTTTCGCCAGATGCGCCGCAGCCGATAAGCCAGTAAACCCGCCGCCGACGATGACGACATCAGCCTGACGGTCACCATCGAGAGATGGGTAAGTGGGGCGCTCGCCGAGTGTCGCTTCGTACCAGGAAAGACCGGGGGAGATGGGAGAGGAGGTGCGCGGCGTGGTCATGAAAAGCTCTTGGGCCAGTCTCGAGAGCTGTGCAGAACGGCGATGATCTCGATATCCGAACGAACCCGGTAGACCACAACGTATGACGTATTCGAAAGCACGAGTTCGCGCGTTTCTTCAACGCGGCCCGCACGGCCGGCGTAAGGCTGTTCTTCAACAACCGTCTTGGTGCGATTGTAGATGGACTGAGCTACTCGAAATGCTGCTGCCGGGCTGTCGAGTGCGATATGCTGCTGAATGTGGTCGAGATCTGTGAGCGCACGCTCGGTCCAGACAACCTTCATCAGGATGGACGATAGCGGTTCAGCACCCGATCAATGTCTTCAGCCGAAGCGAAGTTGCCTCTATCGGCGTCCGCGATCCCTGCCAAAACGTGATCGACAAACTGCTCCTGCCAATCAAGCGAATGCCCGTTCTCAAGCGCATCGGCAATCACGGCCGCAGGCGACTGTCCGGACTTAGCGGCGATGGTCTCGATACGGGTTCGGAGGCTGGAAGGGAGCGTAAAGTCGTGTGGTACGGTCATGATGCACCTCTGGTTGCCGCGAAGATGGCTCAGCCCCCTCACACATTCAACAACAGATATTCGCGCTCCCAAGGGGAGATCACTTCCATGAAGGTCTCGAACTCGGCCTTCTTGATCGCGGCGTAGGTTGTCACGAATTGGGCGCCGAGAAGGGTCTTCAGCTCTTCGTCGGCTTCAAACAGTTGCACCGATTCCAGAAGGCTGCGCGGCAGCTCGATCTCGTCATCGTTGACCGTGCGGCCCACCGGCGCATCCGGCTTGATCTGGTTGCGCAGCCCGATCAAACCGCAAGCGAGTGAGCCTGCAAGCGCGAGATAAGGGTTTGCGTCGGAGGACGGAATGCGGTTCTCGACACGCCGCGCGCCGGGGTCCGAGCGCGGCACGCGGAACGCGGTGGTGCGATTGTCGTAGCCCCATTTGGTGTTGACCGGCGCGGAAGCCGCCTGCGTCAAGCGGCGATAAGAGTTCACATAAGGCGCAAACATCACCAGCGCGTTCGGCACATGGCGCTGCATGCCGCCGATGAAATGGTGGAACGCATCCGTCTCGGCGCCATCGGCGGCGGCAAAGATGTTCTGGCCGGTCTTCTTGTCGATGATCGACTGGTGGATATGCATAGCCGAACCCGGCTGCCCCTGGATCGGCTTGGCCATGAAGGTCGCATAGGTCTCGTGTTTCAGCGCCGCTTCGCGGATCGTGCGCTTGAACAGGAAGACTTGGTCGGCCAGCTCTACCGGATCGCCGTGACGCAGGTTGATCTCCAGCTGCCCCGCGCCTTCTTCATGGATCAGCGTGTCGATCTCAAGGCCCTGGCCCTCGGAGAAATGGTAGATGTCGTCGATCAGCTCGTCGAACTCATTGACGCCCGCGATCGAGTAACCCTGTCCGCCCCCGATCGGCCGTCCCGAACGGCCCACAGGCGGGGTCAGAGGATAATCCGGATCGGGGTTTTTGCGCACCAGGTAGAACTCGATCTCCGGCGCCACCACCGGTTTCCAGCCGAGTTCGGCATAGGCCGCCACCACGCGCTTCAACACGTTGCGCGGGGTAAATTCCACCGCGCGGCCATCCTGATGCACGAGATCGCAGATCACCTGCGCGGTCTGGTCGGTTTCCCAAGGCACGGCCGAAAGCGTGCTGAGATCCGGCATGAGCTTGAGGTCGCCGTCATCTTCCGGATAGGTGAAGCCGTTGCCGTCTTCGGGATAACCGCCGGAGATCGTCGCCATGAACACGGCCGATGGCAGCGCCAGCGAGGTGTTGGAGGTGAACTTCTTGGACGGCATCATCTTGCCGCGTGCCACGCCGGCCTGATCGGGCGTGATGCATTCGATGTCCTCGATGCCCCGCCATTCCAGCCACTCGGTGGCTTCTTTCCAGGTCTTTACGCCACGAAGGTTTGTGAGAAAGGCAGGCGTTGCGATGCGGCTGGTCTTCTTGACGGACCGGGCATCCTTTTTAGCGACAGGCATCAATCACCGAACGGTTGAACAGGCCGCCAGTATAGCTGAGCCCCGGCGGAGAATGGAAGGCGTCGCGATGCGCAAGGCAAACACCGCATCACCTGTCGGCAGAGCCTAGCGCAGGAGCGGGTCTCGGATCCTACCGGCTCTGCTGCGCCAAATCGGCCAAAACGGCTTCCAAACGTTCCGGCACGATAGGCTTTGCCACCACCGCATCCATGACAGAATGCAGAAGCGACTGCGTTTCCATGTTCTTGCCTGTAGACAGAAACAGGAGGCGCGGATGGCCCTGGCCGCTGTTTCGGCGGCAATGTTGGATCACATCGAGAAGCGTGTCGCATTCGCAATTGTCCACGCCGCCGTCAATCACCACGATGATCGGGGTGAGGCTGGGCAGGCTGCGGATCGCATCGCTCGGCGACAAAGCGACAGCGCGCAGCTTCGCGCGCTCGGCAATGCGGGTCACGACAACCAGATTCACTGGGACATTGCCGACGGCAACGACCGAGGGTTGTATGTTGACTTGGGAATGGTCATGGAAACGGGCCGCCACCGGGGAACCGGGTACCGCCATCTTGTCGACAGGCATAGAGTGGGATCAGCCTCGCACTACGATGCGGCGCCGGCTGCCGCGAGCTAATCCGCCGACTGAGATGGATAGAACTCTATCGAATGTCAGTCGGCGGTCAAGTGCGACAAAGGAACAAGGCTGGTTGTCGGCTGAGTTGTTCCACCGTTTGTCAGATTTGGCGTGTGACGATCACCGGAACAAGCAAGTCTCCCCAGTTGCCGTCGCCGCCATGATGACGCGCAGACCGCACCAATTCCACGGAAACACCTGCCTCAACCGCTTTCATCACGGATTGGTTGAGCCTGTGCAGATCATTCGCAAGCATGCGAATGGCCGATTGCTGATCGCCGGACATCGACGATGCCTGTTCTTCGGCACGTTCCTTGACGCGGGTCTTCGGCTTTGTGGTTTCCTCAATCGTATCGAGCATGGATAATCTCCTTTGTTGGGATCTTCAGAGCTTTTTCAAACGATTTACATTGCGCTTTGAGCTATTCCGCTGCAGGGCGGAACTGTTCGTGTTCGGTGGAGTCATTCATCGCGGTGGTGGAAGACTGGCCGCCCGTGATCGCCAGCGACACGGCATCGAAATAACCGGTGCCGACCTCGCGCTGATGCTTGGTCGCGGTGTAGCCATTGGCTTCCGCCGCAAATTCCGCTTCCTGCAGCTCGGAATAGGCTGCCATCTGGCGGTCCTTGTAGCCGCGCGCCAGTTCGAACATGCCGTAGTTGAGCTGGTGGAACCCAGCGAGGGTAATGAACTGAAATTTATAGCCCATCGCACCCAGCTCGCGCTGGAACTTGGCGATGGTCGCGTCGTCCAGGTTCTTCTTCCAGTTGAACGAGGGCGAGCAGTTATAGGCGAGCAGCTTGCCAGGATGCTCCTTCTGCACGGCTTCAGCGAAGCGGCGCGCTTGTTCGAGATCCGGCTTGCCGGTTTCCATCCAGATCAGGTCGCAATAAGGCGCATAGGCGATGGCGCGGGCGATGCAGGGCTCGATGCCGTTCTTGACATTATAGAAGCCCTCGACGGTGCGGCCTTCGTCGAGATCGACGAAAGGCTGATCGCGCTCGTCGATGTCGGACGTCAGCAGTTTGGCGGCTTCCGCATCGGTGCGGGCAACGATCAGCGTCGGCACGCCCATCACGTCGGCTGCAAGCCTTGCGGCGGTGAGGTTGCGGATATGCGCTTGGGTCGGAATCAGCACCTTGCCGCCGAGATGGCCGCATTTCTTTTCCGATGCGAGCTGGTCCTCGAAGTGAACGCCGGCCGCACCCGCTTCGATGAAGGCCTTCATGATCTCGAAGGCGTTGAGCGGTCCGCCGAAACCTGCCTCGGCGTCCGCCACGATCGGCGCGAACCAGGTGTCGACCGACAGGCCGTTGCCTTCCGCCGTTTCGATCTGGTCGGCGCGCTGCAGCGTGCGGTTGATGCGCTTGGCGAGTTCCGGGGCAGCATTGGCGGGGTAAAGCGACTGGTCGGGATACATGGCGGACGCCGTGTTGGCATCGGCCGCGACCTGCCAGCCCGACAGGTAGATCGCCTTCAGGCCGGCGCGCACCATCTGCATGGCCTGATTGCCCGACAGCGCGCCGAGCGCGTTCACGAAGTCCTCCTCGTGGATGAGCTTCCACAAGCGGTTCGCGCCGTTCTCGGCCAGGCTGTAGCTGATCTCAACCGAACCGCGCAGGCGCTTCACATCCTCGGCCGAATATGGGCGTTCGACACCGTCGAACCGGCCTTGAGGAGCGGAAGGAACGAGGTTGTAAAAATCGGTCATCGGAGATCTCCCAAACAGCTTTGACAAAATGGCTGATGGCGTGTGCCACTGCGTTCGATGTGGCAGCAGGAGGAGCGCAGAGCTAGGAAAAGCAGCTGTTTGCGCGGAATAATCGGGTGAGACTGTCACGCCATTGACGAACAAGCTTTGTAGTGATGTAAATCTTGTAAAGAGCGAGGCAGCCGATGAGCGACCGCAAGATTTTCGCAGGCCCACGCATCCGCCGCGTCCGGATCGACCGCGGCTTGACGCAATCGGCAATGGCCGAAGCGCTTCGCATCTCGCCATCTTATCTCAACCTGATCGAACGCAATCAGCGCCCGCTGACGGTGCAACTGCTGATCAAGCTCGCCGCCGCCTACAAGATCGACATCCATGCGCTCAGCCATGACGACGCGCCGCTGGTGGCGCTGCGCGAAGTCTTCGCCGATCCGCTGCTGGCTGGCGAACTGCCGGGCGAACAGGAGTTGCTGGAAGTGGCGCAGGCCGCGCCCAATGTCGGCGCCGGCATGATCAAGCTTTACCGTGCCTATCGCGAGCAAGCCGAGCGGCTGTCCGACCTCTCAGACATGCTGGCGCGCGAAGGCCACAGCACGGCTCTTGCTTCCACGCGCTTGCCCATCGATGCCGTGCGCGAAGTTCTGGAGCGAAGGCCCAACCACTTCCCGTCGCTGGAAGAGGAGGCAGAAGCCTTCACGCGGCTGCTGCAGCCCGGCGATGAGCTCGGGGCTGCGCTAAAGGGCTGGCTGCAACGCGAACATGGCATCGTCGTCAAAGTGCTGCCGGTCGCCACCATGCCGAACTGGCGCCGCCGTTATGACCGCCATTCGCAGCGCCTGTTCATCTCCGAGCGCCTGTCGCCCTTCGACCAGCTGCGTGAGATTGCCATCGAAGCCTGTTTGATCCGCGCTCAGGTAGCGATCGCTGCCGAAGTGCAAGCGCTTAAGCTCGGCTCCGATG
>NZ_DAMBUH010000041.1:0-327 GCF_032053605.1 Tianweitania sp. | reverse complement strand
AACGCATCGCGCGCTTTGATCTGGCGCGTTACCTCGCCCATGCGCTGATGATGCCCTATGGCCCGTTCCTCACCGCCGCCAAACGCGCGCGTTACGACGTCGACGTTTTGCGTTCGCGCTTTGGCGTGTCCTTCGAACAGGCGGCCAATCGCCTGACCACGTTGGCGCGAGGGGGCTGGGAGGGCGTGCCGTTCTTCATGATGGAAGTCGATCATGCCGGGACGCGGTTCCGGCGGGCGGGCGCGACCGGCTTCCCGCATGCGCGCTTCGGCGGTGGCTGCCCGAAACTGCCGGTTCATGCGGCCTTCGCGCAGCCCGGCCAGATTC
>NZ_DAMBUH010000040.1:24119-30428 GCF_032053605.1 Tianweitania sp. | reverse complement strand
AATTCCGCAGCGCGGATCTCGGCACGCTCGGTTTGCTGTTCGCTGCCGTGGCGGTCGTGACGCTGGTCCCCGCGCTGCTCGCTTACCGGCAATCGCCCGCGCAGGCGCTTAGGAGCTAGATGCTACTTGCGCAGCACATAATCCTTGAGCGTGAAGCCGGGGCTTGCAATTTCATCGGCACTCGGCCGCGCCAGGCCTGAGCCGAACAGCTTGCGCGCGGCCATGTGGTTGCCGGCATGGTTGGCGGTTTCCACCGCCGCCAGCTGCCCGTCGCGGAAGGCGAACACCGACAGGCCCTTGTCGTCGCGCTGTTCGATAAAGGTGTCGCTGCCTGTGCCGAGGCCGGCGATCTGCAGCTTCAACGGTCCCTGATCCGACCAGAACCATGGAACGGCATCGTAGGGAACGCGCTCCTGGCTCGTGATGAGCGCTGCCAGCGCGCGTGCCTGGTCGGTCGCGTTCTGCACGGATTCCAGCCGCAGCCGCGAGGCCAGCGCCTTGTCCGGGAAATTGGCGCAATCGCCGATCGCAAAGATATGGGGATCGCTGGTCGCCAGATGTTCGTCGACCACGATGCCGTTTTCGACCGCAAGCCCCGCATCCCGGGCCAGCTGATCGTTGGGGATGACGCCGATGCCGGCCACCACGAGATCCGTCTGGAGCCGATCACCATTGGTGGTGACGACATGGATCACATGACCGTCTTTCCCTTCCAGATGCGCGATGCCGGTTTCCAAAAGGAATTGCACGCCGCTTTGCTCATGCGCCTGCTGGAAATAGGTGGAGATCGCCGGGCTGACCGCGCGCGCCATGATGCGCGGCGCCAGATCGATGACCTTGACGTCGAAGCCGAAATACCGCGCGCCGGCGGCAAATTCGAGGCCTATGAAGCCGGCGCCGATCACCAGCGGCTGATGCCGCTCGTCTTCCAGCGCTTGCTTGAGGCGATCGGCATCCGCGCGTGTCGCCAGCCCGTGCACGCCTTCAAGCGTCCCACCTTCCACCGGCAGCTCGCGGCGGCGGGCGCCTGTCGCCAGAACCAACGTGTCATAGGCGACCGGCGCATGACCTTCGACATGAACACGCTGCGTTTGCCGGTCGATGCTCGTTGCCGTTCCGTCGATGCGCTCGATGCCTTGCTCGTCGAAGAAGCTGTCCGGCCTGAAGGTGAGACCCGAGGCGTCGACCTTGCCCATGAGATAGGCTTTCGACAGCGGCGGCCGCTGATAGGGCGTGCCACCTTCATCGCCGATCAGAGTGACACGGCCGCCGAAGCCGTTCTGCCGCAAGAGATGCGCAAGATTGAAACCGGCATGGCCGGCACCGATAATCACAACCGAAGACATAAGCGGCAAGCACCTGAAGAAACGCCGTTCGCCCCTTTGGAGGGGCGGCAACGTTCATAAGCCACGCCTGATGGTCAAGCAACGCGCTGTTGCCGGATGATGGAGCGTTAGGTCAGCCCGCCATCCGCCAGGATCGTGCGGCCGGTGATCCAGCGTGCATCATCCGACGCCAGGAAGGCGACAATGCATGCGATGTCGTCTGGCTGGCCGATGCGGCCGAGCGGCGTGGTGGCGCGGATCTGCTCGCCGCGCTCGGCAATGATCTTCGTGGTCATGTCGGTTTCGATTACGCCCGGCGCGACAGCATTGACCGTAATGCCGCGCGGACCGAGCTCCTTGGCGAAGCCGTGTACCATCGCCTGAACGGCAGCCTTGGACGCAGCATAGACCGTGCTGGTGGGGATCGGGCTGTAAGCCAAGCGCGACGACACCTGAATGATCCGCCCACCCTCCTGCATCATGGAAGCCGCAGCCTTGGTCAGCATGATCGCGCCGGTGACATTGGTGTCGAACATCGCGCGGATGTACGCTTCGTCCACGGCATCCAATGAACGATAGGGGCCGATGCCCGCGGTGTTTACGAGAACGTCCAGCTGACCGAAGCGCTCGACCGTCTCCTCCACCATCCGCGCCGGATCGCCGTTACGCCCGACATCGCCTTGAACGGCGAAGGCCTGGCCACCCGCAGCCTCAATGTCGCCAACGATCGCTTCGGCTTCCGACGCCGAGTTGCGGTAGCCGACGGCGACCGCCATCCCGTCTTTCGCCAGCCGGCGCGCGACTGCGGTGCCGATGCCGCGCGATCCGCCAGCGACCAGCGCAACTTTTCCCATGTCCATCCTTGCCCTCTCTTATCGCTGTTGCTTCCAGGCGCCGTCCAGCACGAGGTCGAGCGGATTGGTAACCGTCAGGCTGCGATCGACCGGCTTCGCGGCGGCGGCCAGAACGCGTTGCTCCAGCTCATCGAGGTAGGCTTGCCGCCCGGCATCGTCGGTGCGTGGCGCGCCATAGGCAACAAACGGCTCTTCGAGTTGGTAGCCCATATATTCGAGCCCGAGATGCTGCAGCTGCCACAGCACCTGGCTTTGAAGATCGCCATAGGCGTTGCCCGCACCGAACCGCGCCGTGGTGCCGCCCGATGTCATCGACACCATCGCGCGCCGGCCGCGAAACACGCCGGTGTCGTAGCGCAGACCATCGGCATAGCCGAAGCCATAGGCAAGCACGCGCTCGCCCCAGCCCTTGATGATCGCTGGGGGTCCGCCCCACCACAGCGGGAACTGGAAAAGGATGAGATCCGCATCCGCCACCCGCTTTTGTTCGCGTGCGATGTCGGGCGCGAACGTGTTGTGGCGCGCCGCATGCGCCTGTTCGGTCTGGTAGTGGAAGATCGCGGGGTCCGCCACGCTGGTGAAATCATGCCGGCCAGCCAGCGGGTTGAAGCCCTCGGCATAAAGATCCGACACGACAACCCGGTGCCCGGCGCGCTCCAACGCCGCGCGCGCACGATCGCGCAGCGCTGCATTGAAGGAAGCGGGCTCGGGATGGGCGTAGACGATCAGAACGGTCTTGGCGGCCACTAGAATGCCACCCGGTCCGCACCCTTGAGCTGCAGGATGTCGCGCGCTTCATCCGGCGTGGCGATCGACAGACCCAGCCCTTCGATGATGCCGCGAACCTTGGTCACCTGCTCGGCATTGGTTTTTGCCAGCTGGCCCGGTCCGATCCACAGCGAGTCCTCCAGACCAACCCGCACATTTCCGCCGATCGCTGCCGCCTGGGCCGCGATACGCATCTGGTTCGAGCCTGCGCCCAGCACCGACCAGGAATACTGGTCGCCGAACAGCCGGTCGGCCGTTCTTTTCATATGCATCACGTCTTCCGGATGCTGGCCGATGCCGCCCAGGATGCCGAACACGCTCTGCACGAAGAAGGGCGGCTTGACGATGCCGCGGTCCACGAAATGCGCGAGCGTATAGAGATGCCCGATATCGTAGCATTCCACCTCGAAGCGCGTGCCGTTCTCCGCGCAGGTGGTCAGGATGTTCTCGATATCGGCGAAGGTGTTCTTGAAGATGCGGTCTCGCGAGCCTTCGAGATAGTCGCGCTCCCACTGGTGCTTGAAGTCCTTGTAGCGGTTCAGCATGGGGTAAAGGCCGAAATTCATCGAGCCCATGTTGAGCGAGGCCACTTCCGGCTTGAAGGTCGAGACCGGCCGCAGCCGCTCCTCGATCGTCATGGTCGCCGCCCCGCCTGTGGTGATGTTCACCACGCAATCCGAGCGCTGTTTGATCACCTTCAGGAACGGCTCGAACGCTTCCGGCGATTGGTCGGCCGAGCCATCCACCGGGTTGCGCGCATGCAGATGCACGATCGCCGCGCCCGCTTCCGCTGCCCCGATCGCGGCATCGGCGATCTCCTCAGCAGTCACCGGCAGATGCGGCGACATCGACGGCGTGTGGATCGAACCCGTCACCGCGCAGGTGATGATCACTTTGCGAGCAGCAGCCATCCCTTATCCTCCTCGTTTGGTTCTGTTCAGGCCGCGAGATTGATCAGGCCGCTGGCGTTGGTGGAGATGATCTTCTTGATGTCGGCCTTATCAACCTGATGGTCGAGCAGGTCGGACACGATCATGCGATAGCCGTCCACCGGCTTCGGCGCCTGCGTCAGGCCGAGATCGGAGCCGAGCACGGTGCGGTCAACGCCGGCCACTTCCATCATGTGGATCAGGTCTTCTGTCTCGTGCTGCTTGGCGCGGCCCGGAATGAACATGCAGATCGAATGTTCCATATAGGCGCCCAGGCCCACCAGCCCGCGAATGTCCTCGTCGGAACAGCCGATGATGTAGGAGGGATGGTTCACCAGCATCTTCTTGACGCCGCGCTGGGCAGCTTCCTCGAACAGCACGAACAGCTCAGCCGCCGAAAGGTGCCCGCCCGCCAGAATGATGTCGGCTTCGGCAATCAGGTCGCAGATTTGCTTGGCCTCGTCGATCAGCTTGCCGTTGGCATCGAGCACGGTGAGCGGGATCGGCGGCAGCATCGGCTTGGCGGTCTTGGGGAAGCTCTTGGAGGCATAGGCTTCGATATGGTTCTTGGCGGCAAAGGTCGGGAACCAGACGATCTTGCCACCGAGCTTGATGTTGTGGTCGACCGCATGCGGGTTGATGCCGCCCGACGCATTGTTGAGCGCGACGCCCGAATAAAGCTCGACCTTCGAGTCCGGGTAGATGTCTTTCAGCACCGCGCAATGCGGCATACCGACATAATAGTGATCCTTGTAGAGCAGCGCCTTGAAGCCGGCATCCTCGGCCATCTGGAAGGCCTCGGTGTGGCCGAGAATGCGCGGCATGGCGGCCGGACCGGAATGGCAGTGCAGGTCGACGGCATCGACCAGAAGCTCGGCCACTTCCGCGGTGCGCTCCGGCGACATTTCGGTCAGGGGTACGATGGTGGGATAGTTCGTGTTGGTGTCGGCCATTGTTCGTCTCCTCCTCAGGTTCGATCAGGCGCTTTTCGCGCCCACGGCTGATATTTCGGAATAGGCTTTCGACGCGGCCTGGCGCAGGAAGCCCTGATCGGATGCGACGATGAAGGTGGTCGCACCCATGGCGTTGAAGCGTTTGGCGTCGTCGGCATTGGCCACCATCATGGCGACGGGCTTGCCCGCCTTCTTCGCCGCCGAGATGATCGTCTCGCATGCGCTCATGATTTCCGGCGCATCCATGGCTGGCGCACCCAGCGCCACCGTCAGATCGCCGCGACCGATGAAGACGCCGTCCAGCCCTTCGGTGCTGACGATCGCATCGATCTCGTCGAGCGCTTCCGGGTCCTCGATCATCGCGACAAAGGTCACCGCTGCGTCCTGCGCATCTACATGCGGCCACACGCCGACAGCGCCGAAATCGCCGGCCCGAGTGGTGTTGGAGAAGCCGCGGCGACCGCCGCGGAAGCGGCAGGCTTGAGCGAGCTCCTTCGCCTTGGCCACTGAACTCACATGAGGCACCAGCACGCCGGCCGCGCCATCATCGAGAACAGCAAGGATCTTGGATGGCGTCGGTTCCGCCACCCGCACGATGCCGGCGGTGCCACTGGCCCGCGCTGCCAACAGTGCTGCGTCGATCGTGCCGCGATCCCAGGGCGCGTGTTCCTCGTCGATCACCACGAAATCGAAGCCGAGATTGCCAAGGATCTCGATCGAATGGGTGGTTGGCGTCTTCACGAAGGTCCCGACAAGCGTCTCACCTGCAATGAAGCGCTGGCGAAAGCCGGTTGGAGAGGTCGATAATGACATGGTCACTCCTTTTCAGATCAACCCGCAGCTTACGGCAGCGGGGTCATGAAGTTCGGCAGCCAGAGCGTCACGGCCGGGATGAGGGCGATGGCTGCAAGAAGCGCGATGCAGATGAAGAACATCGGCACGACTTCCCTACTGACCGCCCCCAGCGACTGGCCGGAGATGGCGCAGACCACGAAGAGGCAGACGCCCACCGGCGGCGTGACCATGCCGATCACCACGTTCAGCGTGACCATGACGCCGAACTGAACCAGATCCATGTCGATGACATCGGCCACCTTCAGAAGGATCGGCATGGTGACGATCATTACCGAGATCGGCTCCAGGAACTTGCCGAGGATCAGCAGCATGATGTTGACCATCAGCAGGATCACCAGCTTGTTGTCGCTGACTCCGAGCAGCAGATCGGCGAACTTGGTCGGCACCTGTTCGATGGTGAGCGCGAAGGCGACGATGCTCGCCATGGCAAGGATGAACAGCAGTCCTGACGTGGCGATCGCGGTTGAAACCAGTGATTGCCAGATCTTGTCCCAGGACAGTTCGCGATGAAGCAGGCCGACCAGCAGCGCGTAAGCCACGGCAACAGCGGCTGACTCGGTGACCGTGAAGATACCGGTCTTGACGCCGCCCACGATGATCAGCGGCAGCATGAGCGCGGGGATGG